>SLSL01000116.1 GCA_007130465.1 Halanaerobiaceae bacterium
AGTTGCTTCTTCACGAGTAAATTCACCTGTAATATGTCCCCGGCTCATTACTAAAATCCTATCTGCTATAGAAAGAAGTTCAGTCATTTCTGAAGAAATCATAATAATTGAATAACCTTTTTCTACTAAATCAATTATTAATTTCCTGATTTCATTTTTTGTACCAACATCAATTCCACGAGTAGGTTCATCTAAAATCAAAATCTCCGGCTGGAGAGATAACCAGCGTGCCAATAATACTTTTTGTTGATTTCCACCACTTAAACTATCAATATTTTGACTAATCGATCTTAATTTTATATCAAGCTGATCTTTAAACTTATTTGTTGTTTCTCTAATTTTTTTATTATTAACCATATA
Organism: Halanaerobiaceae bacterium; assembly: GCA_007130465.1. Lineage (GTDB taxonomy): Bacteria > Bacillota > Halanaerobiia > Halanaerobiales > Halarsenatibacteraceae > Halonatronomonas. Next base: position 361 of record SLSL01000116.1, read on the forward strand.
ATAATTACTTAAATTATCAATATTAGCTATACATAAATTAGTTTTAACATCTAATTTTTTAAAAAGCCCTAAATTACCTCTATCTTCTGGTAGATATCCTATTCCATATTCAATTGCTTTTTTAGGAGAATTTATATCAACTTTTTCTCCTTTAAAATAAATTTCACCACTATCTAATTTGAAATTACCTATCAATGTTCTTGCTAATTCACTTCTCCCTGCTCCCTGTAACCCAGCAAAACCTAATACTTCACCTTTTTTTAGATCAAAACTAATATCTTTTAAACCGATTTTTTCCTGGTTAAGGTTTTTAACTTCTAATATTTTTTCTTCTTTTGCAAAAGATGCTTTTTTATTAATAGTTTCAACATCACGACCGACCATCATACTTGCCAATTTATCTTCAGTTGCCTCATCTTTAGAAATATCTCCGACATATTTTCCATCTTTTAAAGCACAAATTCTATCTGAAACTTTAATTACCTCATTTAGCCTATGGCTGACAAATAAAACACTTATCCCTTCTTCTGTAAGTCTCTGTAATACATCATATAATACATCAATTTCGTCAGGTGATAGAGCTGTTGTTGGTTCATCCATTAAAACAAAATTAGCATCCCTTGCTAGAGATTTTGCAATAATAATCATCTGTTTCTGCCCCAAACTACATTTAGAAACTAATTTATTAACCGGAATTTCAATATTTAAACGAGAAAATAATTCCTTCGTCCTTTTGTGCATGAATTTTTTATCAGGAAAAATTTTTCCGCCTGGTATATCAGGACCTAAAAATATATTCTGAGCTACTGTCATATTTTCACAAATAGGTAATTCCTGATGAACAATACTAATTCCCAGTTTTTCAGCCATCCGAGGAGACTCAATTTTAATTTCTTCTCCTTCATAAAAAACCTGGCCTTCATTAGGTTCGATTACTCCACCACAAATTTTGATAAGGGTTGATTTTCCAGCTCCATTTTCTCCAATTAGACCAGTAACTTCTCCTTTTTTTGCAGTTAAACTTACCTGATCTAATGCTGTTGTACCACCAAATCTTTTTGTTATATTTTTAAATTCAATAATATTTTCTGGCATGAAATAAAAACCTCCTTTTATCAAAAATAAAGGGGAGAAAACTCCCCTTTATTTTTTAACTACTTTAAATAACTTAATAAAATTTTATCTGTACCCATCAGCTGATAAATCTATTACATCATTAACATTAGATTGATCAACGATTCCGCCACCAGTATCAATGTCTACTGGATCAATTGCATACTTGTGATACAGATAAAGTGCATGAACAGTATAATATCCCTGTAAATAAGGATGCTGATCCATTGTGAACTGGGCATATCCATCTTGAATTGCTTCCAGAGTAGTTGGAGTTAAATCAAAACCACCAGCATAAACCTCGCCAGCTAAATCTAACTGTTCAACTGCCAGACCAGCTGCTTCTGTTGCAGTTGCACTTACACCAAACCAACCGTCAATATCTGGATTCCCAGAATAATAATCCATTATAGTACTTACAGCTGTAGAAAGATCAGTTGTTGTATCAATGGACTCATAACTTATATTATACTCATCTAAAACTTCCTGAGCACCTCTTGTACGAGCTTCTAAGTCAGTGTGGCCAGGATCTTCATTAAGGAATACAATGCTTCCACCTTCACCAACTAGTTCTGCTATTCTCTCTCCCATTGCTGCCCCAGCAGTGTCTGGAGCCTGTCCTATATAGGCCATTCTTGGATTGCCTTCAGCATCAGCATTAAAAGCCACTACAGGAATCCCTTCATCAAGAGCTTCCTGAACAATATTATTGTAAGCAGAGGGATCAGTTATTGTTGTACCAATTCCATCAACACCAGCTGAAATTTGATTTTCAATCATAGCAACCTGCTGACCATGATCCATTTCTGCTGGACCGGTAAAATTAACGCTTACCCCTAGCTGTTCAGCAGCATCTTCCATTCCCTGTTGTACAGGACGCCAAAATGCAATTGCAGATGAATGTGCTAATAATGTGAATTCTAGATCCTCTTGTGCTGCCACCTCAGTTGAATTTAAACCGACAAATGACATTGTAAGGAAGAGTATTAAAGTTAGCGTTAAAATAGAAAACCTTTTCATAATTTTGCCTCCTTAAATTATTGTTTTATCCTCCTAAATCGAACATTAAACTAAAGACGAAAATATTTAGACTATTTTAATATAGTTGATTAACACCTCCTTTAAGAATTTTGTGAAAATTATTTATGAGTAACAGGCCCTATCTCCTGTTGGCTCCTCCAGATTAAACAGTTAAGCTCTTATAATTATCCTTCAATGTTGGATATAAATCTTTATATATATGGTATAGTTCATTATATTTTTTCGTTCTTTCAGGATCAGGCTCTATCCCCTTTTTAACTTTTATTAACTTTTGATTTGCCTCTTCAAGATTGGAGTAAATATTCACCCCGACCCCTGCAATTAAAGCTGCACCATAGGCTGGCCCTTCTTCTATTTCAAGGATTTCTACCGGTGTATTAAAAACATCGGCAATAATCTGCTGCCAGACTCTACTTTTTGCCCCGCCACC
>SLSL01000034.1 GCA_007130465.1 Halanaerobiaceae bacterium
CCTGAGACTAAGGATATACCTGATAAGATTATTCAAAGATTACCCCACTACTACGTCCAATTAAAAAAACTATTATCTGATGATACTGAATATATATCTTCAGAAAAACTCTCTAAAATTATGGGTTATTCAAGTTCACTTATAAGAAGAGATTTAAGCCACTTTGGCAGTTTTGGAAAAAAGAGTTATGGTTATGATATAAATTGCCTTTATGAAACAATTTCAAAAATATTAGGGTTTTCTAAAAATAAGAAAATGATTATAATTGGAGCCGGTTTTCTGGGCAGAGCCCTGGCTAATAATAAAAGCTATAAAGAAAGAGGTTACGAATTAATTGGCTTATTTGATAAAGAGCCTGCAATTATAGGTTTAGAATTCAATGGTTTACAGGTAATGGATATAGAATTCGCACCAGGTTTTATAAAACAGAATGAAGTTGAAGTGGCTGCTCTCGCTGTTCCTTCAGATGAAGCTCAAAAGGCCGCAAACTTATTGATAAAAGCAGGCATCAAAGGAATATGGGATTTTACCGAAACTCCAATCTCTGTACCTGATGATATAATCCTTGTCGAGCAAAATATGAATGATGGTCTCTGCAAAATATCCTGTAGGTTGATGCAAAAGAGAAATACCAATGAACATGAAGCTTAAATGACTGAACTAATTTTAATAATAAATCTTTTCAGTTTTCATCAACTCAATTCCAGACTTTTGATCAACAAGTTCAATGAGAGATGAAAATGTTCTTTCAATTGGCTTTCTAGAATTACTTACAGAAACAATCCCAATCATAGAGCGCTGCCATAGATCCTGACTATCTATCTCAGCGATAGCTACATTATATTTATTATCTATCTTATCTAGAAGGCTTTTTATGAGTCTTCTTTTTTCTTTTAAAGAAGTTACTCCTGGAAGATAAAGATCAAGCTTCAACCCTATAACTGTCATCTTTCCACAACCGTAAATTCTCCAAAAACTACACTTCCATCAATCGTTAAATTCGGATTAATATTTGCTTCTAAACCTGGAGTTCTATAGGTATATTCTCCAAATGATATATTATTCCCATCAGGCATTCTGGCACTCCCAAAAGCTGAACTCACCTTTATTTCAGCCAACTGCTCTCGATCTAATATTACAGTTCCTGAACCAAAAATAACATTCACCTCTAAATTCCTGACTTGATCAGCTTCAAGGCCTCTTAAATCTAATTCTCCACTTCCAAAAATTATGCTGAATTCATCATCTGTAATATCCTGTGCAGTTATCTTTATATTACTAAAGATAGCCGTAGAACCATCTCTGTAGCTTTGATGAAATCTTGGCCCACCAATCATTAAACTAATTCCAAGATAAATGAATAGTAATGCAATAAATATTCTAAAAAAGGGAATATTAACATTAAAAGACCTTAATATTGCTGAAATACCAAAAAGTATTAATAATACTCCCCAAAAAGTTTGAGTAAATAAAAAACCTATTCTCATATTATTCCTCTCCTTTTTTAGTCTCTAAAAACTGAAGAAGTTGTTGCTTTAATAAAATTACCTCTTCCAGTTTCCGCAGTAAAGATTCCGTTTTTTATAATCGTTTCGCCATTAGAGATAGTTTCAATAGGATAACCTAACACTGTAAAATCAGCATAAGGAGAATAACCGGCTGCAGAATGCAACTGATCATCAGTCAATTCAACTTCCATATCAGGATCAAATATTACAATATCAGCCACTGTTCCTTCTCTAATAACTCCTCTTTCTGGATAAAGCCCAAATATTTTTGCCGGTTCTGTTGATAATAAATCTACCAATTCTTCATAATTTATTAATCCCCTATTTACTCCAAAATGATGTAATAAAGGAAGTAAAGTTTCAGAACCAGGAATACCAGGTAGGGCATTGATTGGTGAACTGGTTAAATTCTTCTGTTCAAGATCAAAGGCACAATGATCTGTTGCTACAGCCTGAATTTCTTTATTAATAATTGCATCCCAGATCTCTTGGTGATCTTCAATCTCCCTTAAAGGTGGAACCATAAAATATTTTGCTGCATCTTCCCTCTCTAAATATGAACGATCAAGCAAAAGATAATGAGGTGTAGTCTCACCAAAAATTCTAACTCCTTGCTGTCGGGCTTCTCTTATTACTTGAATTCCTTCTTTTGAAGAAATATGAGCTATATATAAAGGTTGCCCTTTTTCTTCTGCAATTTTAGATAAATTTTTAATAGCTTTACCTTCTGCCTCTCCAGGCCTTAAATCTGGGTGATCAGAAAATTTAATTTCGCCTTTAACAGCTTGATAATCTCTTAATTTCTCCTGGATTATCTCTTCATCTTCACAATGAGCAGTAATTAATAATTCCAATTCTCCAGCTTTCTGAAAAAGTCCTGGCAGATTTTCATCTGCAATCATATAGCCTTCTTTTTTATAAGTCGTGAAAATCTTTAAATTACTAATTCCAAAATCTTTAATCTCTACCAACTCATCTGCAATTTTTTCATTAAAACTTTCCACAGTCTGATGTAGATGGAAATCAATAACAGATTCAGACTCTGCTTCTGCTATTCTTTCCTTCGCCGAATCCAATAGACTTTTATCATCCTTGTGATCTGAATAATCAATAAAAGTCGTTACACCACCATGAGCAGCTGAAATTGAGCCTGTTTTAAAATCATCAGCAGTAGTGGTTCCTCGAGAATGTAGAAGATAATGGGTATGAGCATCAATGATTCCAGGAATTACTATTTTGCCATTTGCATCTATTATATCATATTCCCCAGAAGGTGTTTCAAGGTCAGGAGAAATAATTTCTATTATCTTATTATCTTCTATTAATATATCTTTTTCTTTTATACCTGATTCTAGTACAACCTTGCCGCCAGTAATTAGTCTTTTCATTAAATACCTCTTCCCTCCTGTTCTAAAGCTTTTATTAATTTTA
>SLSL01000209.1 GCA_007130465.1 Halanaerobiaceae bacterium
AGGAAAAGCAGATGTTGAGGATAGTAAAAAGCGAGGTTACTCAGGTGTTGTAGAAAGGCTTGATAAGTTTAACATTCTTCAACCAGAGACCCTGGCCATTCATGGTGTTCATCTTTCTCCAGAAGAATTTTCTGTATTAGCTGAAAGAAATATTAATTTGATTCATAATCCACAATCAAATATGGGTAATGCAGTTGGAGCTGCAGATCTATTGGCAGCAGATAAAGCAGGCTTAAACATAGGTTTAGGAACAGACGGTTATACGACTGATATGTTTGAAAGCTTAAAGGTAGCCAGTATTTTACCTTCACATGAAACAGGTGATCCTAATGCTGGTGGAGAAATAGTAAGGAATATGCTATTTAAAGTTAATGGAAAGATAGCAGGCAACTATTTTGATAAAAAGTTAGGTGTTATCAAAGAAGGGGCTGGAGCAGATATAGTAATTATAAATTATTCAGGACCTACTCCAGTTAATTCGGATAATTATTATTTCCATTTATTAATGGGTGTCTCTGGTGCTAAAGTAGATACAACAATAGCCCGGGGCAAAGTCCTTATGAAAAATCAGGAGGTGAAGATTCTTGATGCAGAAAGAATCAAAGCTAAATGCAGAGAACAGGCAGAAGACTTCTGGAAGAGGTTCTAACAAAGTTCCAATTGGAAGTGCTGATTTTTTAGCACCAGAAAGTCTGGAAAAAGCCTTAGATTATAGAAAAAGATATGGCTTTGAAGCAACAGTTATTGCCGGTGGAACAGATATAATGGTAGATTATTTTGAAAGGTTATATGAGGTTAATAGCTGGCTAGATTTAAATAAAATAGAAGAGTTAAAGAAAATAGAAATTAATGATGAAGAAATAATCATTGGTGCAACAGCCACCCATAAAAGGATCGCAGAACATCCAGACTTACAAAAATATTTACCGATGTTAGCCCATGCCTCTTCTGAAGTTGGTGCCTGGCAGATACAGAGTAGAGGAACAATTGGTGGCAATATTGTTACCTCTTCCCCTGCAGGAGATACCCTTGCTCCTTTATTAGCCTATGATGCTAAAGTTGTTCTCCAATCAAAAGGGGGTAATAGAATTCTTGATATGAGTGATTTCTTTATTGGCCCTAAAGAAAATGTTGAAGAGTCAGATGAACTTTTAACTAAAATCATAATTCCTAAACCATCAGAAAATATTTTGAGTCGCTGGAAGAAAGTTGGTAAAAGAAAAGCCCTGATTATTTCCAGTCTAACCATGGCTATTCTGATAGAAATTGATAATGATGGTGTGATAGAAAACGCGAGAGCATGCTATGGAGCTGTAGCTCCAACCCCGATAGAAGTTAAAAATGTCGGAGATTATTTAAAAAATCAAAAATTAAAAGAAGTTGATGCTAAAAAGGTTGGGGAAATAGCTGTAGCTGGAATATCTCCTATTGATGATATTAGAGGAACAGAACAGTATAGACGACAGGTGACCCATGATTTAACAGTAAATGCAATCAAAGAAATGGCAGAGGAAATATAGGAGGTGCTTGAGGAATGGAAATTAAATTTACAATAAATGGTGAAGAAAGAACTGAACAGATCAAACCAAATCAGCGCCTTCTTGATTTGATAAGAAAAGATTTAGGGTTATTATCTGCTAAAGAAGGTTGCGGCAAAGGAGAATGTGGAGCCTGTACAGTTATTATGAATGGTGAACCAGTAACTTCCTGTCTGGTTTTAGCAGCCCAGGCTGATGGAGCAGAGATTTTAACAGTTGAAGGACTAGCAGAAGGCGATAAACTTCATCCATTACAGGAGGCATTCATTGAAGCAGGAGCAGTCCAGTGTGGTTTCTGTATACCTGGATGCATTATGACAGCTTATTGCCTTTTGAAAACAAATAGCTTACCAACTCGTCAGGAAATCAGAACAGCACTTGCAGGAAATATTTGTCGCTGCACTGGGTATCAGAAAATTGTTGATGCTGTTCAATTAGCAGCCGATAAGATGGCTGCTGGAGGTGAAGGTTAATGGCTGAAAGATTTGTTGGTAAAGGTGTAGAAAAAGTTGATGCTAGGTCAAAGGTTACTGGCGAAGCAAGATATACTGAAGATTTAATAAATGATTTTGATGATCTCCATTATGTCAGAGTATTGAGGGCGCCCCATCCCCATGCTTATCTCCGCTCAATAGATATTTCTGAGGCAGAAAAGGTCCCTGGTGTTGTTGGAGTCTTTACAGCTGCTGATTTTCCAGAGTTAAAAGAATTTGGCTTGATTATCAAAGATCAGCCAGCTTTAGTTAGGGTTGGAGAAAAAATGCGATTTATGGGCGATGCCCTGGCTTTTGTTGTGGCAGAGAATGATCAGGCTGCTTTAATAGCTAGAGATAAAATTGAAGTTGAGGTAGAAGAACTTGAAGTTGTCTCTGATGTTCGCCAGGCAATTCAACAGGATGCCCCGGAAGTTCATGAAGACCATTTAATAAAAGTAACTCATTATATAGATGATGACTTAAACCATAGCAATATAATCTGTGATCATTATATAGAAAAGGGCAATGTTGAAGAAGGCTTTGAAGAGGCAGATCATGTATTTGAAAATGAGTTTACAACCCAGTTTTTAGATCATGTACCACTTCAGGTCGAAAAAGGGATTGCTGATTATGATCCAGATACAGGAGTTATAACTATCTGGGCGGCAACCCAGTGGCTTCATGATACCCAGGCTGATATGGCCCAGGCATTAGGAGTTAGCAAAGATAAGATTAGGATTAAACAACCAGTAATTGGTGGCGCCTTTGGTAAAAAAGAAGATATTTCTGTCCATATTCATTTAGCCCTGGCTGCAAAAGCAACAGGTAAACCAGTTGCTTTAATCTATAATCGGGAAGAATCAATGATAGCCCAGTCAAAAAGACATCCAATGATTATTAGACATAAAACAGGAGTAACA
>SLSL01000059.1 GCA_007130465.1 Halanaerobiaceae bacterium
ACAGGAAATATTAGATTACCAGAAGGAGTAGAGATGGTAATGCCAGGAGATAATATTGAGATGGAAGGCGAACTGATTACTCCGATAGCAATGGAAGAAGGATTAAGATTTGCTATTCGTGAAGGTGGCCATACTGTTGGTGCTGGTGTTGTAACAGATATTGTTGAGTAAGTTACTTTAAAATAGAAAAAGTGAGGGGTTAATTCCTCTGCTTTTTCTATCTTTATTTAATTTTTCATCAGCCTCTAAAGGAATAAAGGAGGGAAGAGAATGCCCAAACATGAAAAAATAAGAATTAAATTAAAAGCATATGAGCATGAACTTTTAGATAAATCTGCAGAAAAAATTGTCTCAACGGCTGAAAGAACTGGAGCAAATATTTCAGGACCAGTTCCTTTGCCAACGGAAAGAGAGATCTTTACAGTTTTAAGATCACCTCATGTTCATAAAGATGCTAGAGAGCAGTTTGAAATGAGAACACACAAAAGGCTAATAGATATATTGAAGCCTAACTCGAAGACTGTTGATGCATTAATGAGGTTAGATCTACCTGCAGGGGTTAATATAGAAATTAAATTATAAGATTTAATTGTATGATTGGAGGTGTATTATAAATGTCCAAAAGTTTAATAGGGAAAAAATTAGGAATGACTCAAATTTTTAGTGAAGATGGAGAGTCAGTTCCTGTTACTGTTATAGAAGCTGGTCCATGTGTAGTAACACAGGTTAAAACAGAAGAAAAAGATGGTTATTCAGCTGTTCAGATTGCTTATGGTGAAGTTAAACCTAATAAAATTAATAAACCCCAAAAAGGGATATTTGAAAAATTAGGTGTAAAGCCTAAAAAGCATATAAGAGAATTTAGGAATCTTGGTTTTGAAGATATTGAACCTGGAGATAAGTTAACTGTTGAGCAATTTGAAGTTGGTGACTTGGTTAATGTAGCTGGTATTTCTAAAGGTAAGGGCTTTGCAGGTAACATTAAAAGACATAATCATGCAACTGGTCCTAAAACACATGGTTCAAGAGCTTATAGAATACCAGGGTCTATTGGATCAACGGATTCTTCAAGAGTTTTTAAAGGACAAAAACTACCAGGAAGAATGGGACATGACCAAGTTCAAATGCAAAATCTTCAGATTGTTAAAGTTATGAAAGAAGATAATGTTATACTTGTTAAGGGTTCTATTCCTGGTCCTAAAAAAGGCATTATAACAATTGAAAGCGTAGAGTAATACTCTGGCTAGGAAGGAGGAGATATTGAATGCCCGAATTATCTGTATATAATAATAGTGGTAATGAGGTCGAGAAAATAAATTTGAATAAAGAAATATTTGAGGAAAATATTAATGAGCATGTTGTTCATGAAGCTGTAACTGCACAATTAGCAGCTAAAAGACAAGGCAATGCATCTACTAAGGGTCGTAGTGAAGTTCGTGGCGGTGGAAGAAAACCGTGGCGACAAAAAGGTACTGGTCGAGCAAGACATGGTAGTATTCGATCACCTTTATGGGTTGGTGGCGGAATAACTTTCGGACCTAAACCTAGAAGTTATAAGAAAAAGATTAATAGAAAAACTAAAAAGCTTGCTATAAGATCAGTTTTAACTGCAAAAGCAGATGCTGGTGAGTTATTGATTATAGACAATTTATCATTTGATAGACCAAAGACTAAAGATGCTACAGAACTTTTAAAGAATTTAAATTTAAGTGATAAAAAGGTTTTGTTTGTTTTGCCTGAAAAGGATAAAAACGCCTATTTATCAATTAGAAATATAACTAATGTAAAAACTATGGTTTTAGATGGAATAAATGTTTACGATCTATTAAATAATGATATGGTTGTAATTCCTCAACCAGCTTTAGACAAATTAGAGGAGGTGCTCTTAAATGGATAATGCACGTGATATTATAATTTCACCTCTGATTTCAGAAAAGACTATGGAATTAATGGAAGAAAATAATGCATATACTTTTAAAGTGGTCAAAAAAGCAAATAAAATTCAGATTAGACAGGCCATTGAAGAAATATTTAATGTTAAAGTAGTTAAAGTGAATACTATGAATATGAAGGGTAAAAGAAAACGGTTAGGTTTTACTGAAGGGAAAAGACCTGATTGGAAAAAAGCTATTATTAAACTTGTTGATGGAGATAGTATTGAAATATTTGAAGGCATGTAATAAATAAGTAATAAAGGAGGGTAAAGTTATGGCTATTAAGAAATTTAAGCCAACCACTCCTTCCCGGAGATATATGACTGTTTCTGATTTTAAAGAGTTGACAAGTAAAGAACCTGAAAAAAGCTTGTTGGCTCCATTAAAAAAATCAGGAGGTAGAAACTCAAACGGTAGAATTACATCTCGCAGACGGGGTGGAGGACATAAGAGAAAATATAGAATTATAGATTTCAAAAGAAATAAAGATGGTATTCCTGCTAAGGTAAAAACTATAGAATATGACCCTAACAGATCTGCTAGGATTGCACTATTAACTTATTATGATGGCGAAAAAAGGTATATTTTAGCTCCTAATAAAGTTGAAGTTGGTGATGTTTTAGAGACTGGCTCTGGTGCTGATATTAAACCAGGCAACGCTCTTCAACTTTCAGATATGCCTGTAGGTACAATCGTTCATAATATTGAAATGCAACCTGGCAAAGGTGGACAAATTGCAAGATCTGCTGGTGTTATGGCACAAATTCTAGCTAAAGAAGGCAAATTTTGTCATATCAAAATGCCATCAGGTGAAGTTCGTTTGATCAGAAAAGAATGTAAAGCAACTGTAGGTCAGGTAGGAAATATTGAACACGAAAATATTGTTATTGGTAAAGCTGGGCGTTCACGTTGGTTAGGTAAAAGACCAAAAGTAAGAGGTGTTGTTATGAACCCTCACGATCACCCACACGGTGGTGGTGAAGGCAAATCACCTGCTGGTAGACATCCAGTAACTCCTTGGGGACAGAAGACTATGGGTAAGAAAACAAGAAAGCCTAAAAAATCTGATGAATATATTGTTAAATCCCGCAAGGCTAAAAAACGCTAAAGCGGAAAGGGGGATTTAATCTTGGGTAGATCATTAAAAAAAGGACCGTTTGTAGAAGAAAAATTGATGGCTAAGATTGATGAGATGAATGAGACTGGCCAGAAAAATGTTATTAAAACCTGGTCAAGAAGTTCAACAATTTTTCCAGAAATGGTCGGTCATACTATTGCTGTTCATGATGGTAGAAAGCATGTACCAATCTATATAACAGAAGAAATGGTTGGGCATAAATTAGGAGAATTTGCTCCTACTAGAATTTTCAGATCACACAGTCGTCACACAGAAAGATCAACAACTCTTAAATAAATTGATAATAGTTTTGTTTTAAATGAGGGGTGATAAAATGGAAGCTAAAGCAATTGCAAAGCATGTAAGAATGTCTCCACGCAAAACCAGGCAGGTCATTGATCTGGTTAGAGGAAAGGATGTGGGGGATGCTATCGCAATTTTGAAGAATACTCCAAAGAGGGCATCTAAGACAATAGAAAAAGTTGTTAATTCAGCAATTGCAAATGCCGAAAACAATCATGATATGATTGTTGAAGATTTGTATATTTCAGAAGCTTATGTTGATGAAGGCCCTACAATGAAAAGATTTAGACCAAGGGCTATGGGTCAAGCATCAATGATTAGAAAAAGAACGAGTCATATTACTATTATATTAAAAGAGAAAAAGGAGGGATAATTTTGGGTCAAAAAGTAAACCCCCATGGACTTCGTGTTGGTGTAATAAAAGATTGGGATGCTAAATGGTATGCAGATAAAAATGATTACTCAGAGTTGCTTCATGAAGATATTGAAGTTAGGAAACATATCAAAGAAAAAATGTTTGACTCTGGTATTTCTAGAATTGTAATTGAAAGAGCAGCCAAAAGGCTTAAAATAGATATTCATACTGCTAGACCAGGGATGGTAATTGGTCGCGGTGGTTCTGAAGTTGATGCTTTAAGACAGGATGTTGAAAATATTACTGGCAAGAATGTACAGATTAACGTTGTTGAAGTAGATAATCCTGATATGGATGCTCAATTAGTTGCTGAAAATATTGCTGGACAGTTATTGAAACGAGTTTCATTTAGGAGAGCTATGAAACAGGCTATGAATAGAGCTATGAGATTAGGTGCAGAAGGATTTAGAGTTCAAAGTAGCGGTAGATTAGGTGGCGCTGAAATGGCAAGAAGAGAAGGATATAGTGAAGGAAGTGTTCCGCTTCATACTTTAAGAGCAGATATAGATTATGGTTTTGCAGAGTCAAAAACTACCTATGGAACAATAGGTGTTAAAGTATGGATTAATAAAGGAGAAATACTTCCAGAAGTGGATGAAGACTAAAAGTATTAATCATAGGAAGGAGGCAACAGTATGCTTGTCCCAAAAAGAGTAAAACATCGTAAGCAACACAGAGGACGCATGAAGGGCAAGGCTCAGAGAGGTACAAGAGTAACTTTTGGAGAATATGGCCTTCAGGCTTTAGAACCTGCCTGGATCACTAATAGACAGATAGAGGCTGCTCGGATTGCTCTTACTAGATATATAAAAAGAGGCGGAAAAGTTTGGGTTAAGATTTTCCCTGATAAACCAATTACAGCTAAACCTGCTGAAACAAGAATGGGTAGCGGTAAAGGTGCAGTTGAAAACTGGGTTGCAGTTGTAAAGCCTGGTAGAGTAATGTTTGAATTAGCTGGTATTGACGAAGAGATTGCACGTGAAGCTATGAGATTAGCAGCTCATAAATTACCAATCAAAACTAAATTTGTTGCCAGAGATGGTGGTGAATCCAATGAGAGTTAATGAATTAAGAGATTTAACTGATATGGAATTAGAGCAGAAATTAGATGAATTTAAAGAAGAACTTTTTAATCTTCGTTTTCAGCATGCGACTGCTCAATTGGATAATCCGATGAGAATAAGAGAGGTCAAAAGGATTATTGCAAGAATTAAGACGATTTTAAGAGAAAGAGAACTAGGTATACAACAGGAAGCTTAGTTTAAGCTGGAAGGAGGTTTATTATGGAAGTAACTAGAAATGAGAGAAAAGAAAGAATAGGATTTGTAGTTAGTAATAAAATGGACAAAACTGTTTCTGTTACAGTTGAACGAAGAAAACAGCATCCAATGTATAAAAGAGTAATCAAACGTTCAAAAAAATATAAAGCCCATGATGAAAATAATGAATGTAATGAGGGAGATAAAGTTCGGATTGTAGAAACACGTCCATTAAGCAAAACAAAAAGATGGCGTGTTATTGAAATTTTAGAAAAAGCTAAGTAAATAAACGGAATAGAGGGGTGATTTAAATGATTCAAGCAGAATCTCGCCTAAAAGTTGCAGATAACTCTGGCGCCCGTGAGTTGCTTTGCATTAAAGTTCCAGGAGGAAGTAAGAAAAAATATGCTGGTGTAGGCGAAAAAATTGTATGTAGTGTAAAAGAAGCAATTCCTGAAGGGATGGTAAAGAAAGGTGAAATAGTAACAGCTTTAGTTGTAAGAACAAAGAAAGCAACTAAAAGACCTGATGGTTCATACATTAAATTTGATGAAAATGCAGCTGTTATTATTGATGATCTAGATAACCCTAAAGGAACAAGAATTTTCGGTCCAGTTACTAGGGAGTTAAGAGATAATAATCATATGAAGATTGTATCCCTAGCACCGGAAGTATTATAGTCAAAGGAGGGGTACTAGGTGAAGATCAAAAAAGGTGACCAGGTTGAAGTTATTACTGGAAAAGATAAAGGTAAACGTGGCGAAGTTTTAACTGTTGATAGAAAGAAAAATCGGATTGTAGTTGAAGGCGTTAATATTGTCCACAGACATATGCGCCCAAGTCAGGATAATCCACAGGGTGGAATAATTGAAAATGAAGCCCCTATACATGCTTCAAATGTAATGGTTGTTTGTGCAGCATGCGATGAAAAAAGTCGCCTGGGTTATAAAAATTTGGATAGCGGTAAAAAAGTTCGCTATTGCAAAAAATGTGATGAAACAATAGAATAACTGCTGGATGAAAGGAGGTCAGTGATATGACAGTTTTAGCAAATCAATATCGTGAAGAGATAAGACCGGCTTTGAAAGAAGCATTTGGTTATGACAATATTATGGAAGTTCCGGAATTAGAAAAAATTACAATAAATGTTGGTTTAGGGGATGCTAAAGAAGATCCTAAACTTTTGGATACAGTTGTTGATGAGATTGCAAGAATTACTGGGCAGCAGCCTACAGTTACTAGAGCTAAAAAAGCTATAGCCAACTTTAAAATCCGTGAAGGTATGCCTGTTGGCTTAAAAGTTACATTAAGAGATAAATTGATGTATGAATTTCTATATAAATTAATTAATGTGACTATTCCTCGTATTCGAGACTTTAGAGGTGTATCTGCAAACTCATTTGATGGAAGAGGTAATTATAGTCTTGGAATAGATAATCACACAGTATTTCCTGAAATAAAAGTTGATGATGTAGATGTAGTTCATGGACTGCAGATTACAATTGTTACATCAGCTGAAACAGACGAAGAGGCATTTGAACTATTAAGTAGAATGGGGATGCCTTTTAAAAAGTAAATCTTTATGAGTTAATATTTAAAAGGAGGGATATTTAGTGGCCCGTAAAGCTTTAATAGAAAAAGCAAACAAAGAACCGAAGTATTCTACAAGGAAAAATAATAGATGTAGCCGGTGTGGCAGATCTAGAGCATATATGAGAAAATTTGATTTATGCAGAATTTGTTTTAGAGAATTAGCACATAAGGGAGAAATACCAGGAGTTAAAAAAGCAAGCTGGTAAATGAAAGGAGGTTTTCTTTATGAACACAGATCCTATTGCTGACATGTTAACTAGAGTTAGAAATGCAAATAATGCAGGTAAAAGTACTGTTAATATTCCTGCTTCTAATATAAAATTAGGTTTAGCTGAAATATTAAAAGAAGAGGGCTTTGTTAATGATGTAAAAATGATAGAGCGTTATCCTCAGAATGATATTAGAGTTTATTTGAAGTATGGTGAGGATGATGAAAAAGTAATAACTGGTATAAAGAGAATTAGCAAACCAGGATTAAGAGTTTATGTTAAGAAAGATGAAATTCCACAGGTGCTTGGAGGATTAGGTTTAGCAATTTTATCTACTTCTCGTGGAGTACTTTCAGATAAAGAAGCTCGTGAAAAAGGAGTAGGCGGAGAGGTTCTCTGTTACGTCTGGTAATATAATAGTAGGAGGTGAATAATATGTCCCGTATTGGAAAATTACCTGTTGAAATACCTGAAAAAGTTAAAGTTGATTTTGATGGTACTACCTTGAAGATTAATGGTCCTAAAGGCGAATTGAGCAGGGATATTCATGATTTAATAGATTTGGAAATTAAAGATGATGAAATTATTATTAAAAGAAATGGAGAGTCTAAAGATGATCGTTCTCTTCATGGAATGACAAGAAGTCTGATTGAAGGGATGGTAACTGGAGTTATGGAGGGATATTCAAAACAACTGGAAATGGTTGGAGTAGGATATAGTGCTTCAATGCAAGGCAATTCATTGAAGATTGAAGCTGGATATTCTCACCCAGTGGTTATTGAGCCTTTAGAAAATATAGAATTTGAAGTTGAAAAGAATAAGATTACAGTTAAAGGTATTGATAAGCAGCAAGTAGGCAATGTTGCTGCTCAAGTTAGAGCTGTCAGAGCACCTGAACCTTATAAAGGCAAGGGGATTAAATATATCGATGAAAGAATTAGAAGAAAAGAGGGTAAAACTGGTTAATATTATTAATTGGTTATGCCTAAAGTTGTTGAAGAAAGGAGTGAAATGTTATGAGTAAGTTGGATAAAAGAGCTGCTAGGGAGAGAAGGCATAAAAGAATTAGAAATAAAATTACTGGAACACCTTCTAAACCAAGAATGGCAGTTAAACGTAGTCTTAAAAATATGCATGTTCAATTAATAGATGACTTAAGAGAGATCACTCTTGTTTCAGCTTCAAGTTTAGAATCAGCTGTAAAAGATGAAGTTGCTCATAGGGGCAATAAAGAAGCGGCTAAAATGGTCGGGAAGTTAGTTGCCGAAAGAGCACTTGAAGAAGGAATTGAAGAAGTTGTATTTGACAGAGCAGGATATAAATATCATGGTAGGGTGAAAGCCCTTGCAGATGCTGCAAGAGAAGCAGGATTAAAGTTTTAAGGTGAAGGAGGCGAATTAATGAATAATATTGATCCAAATAAATTAAACCTGGAAGAAAGAGTAGTTGATATTAATAGAGTTTCTAAAGTTGTAAAAGGTGGACGGAGATTTAGTTTTACTGCTTTAGTTGTTGTTGGAAATCAGGATGGCTATGTTGGCGTTGGTTATGGTAAAGCTAATGAAGTTCCTGAGGCTATTAGAAAAGGAATTGATGATGCTAAAAAGAATTTAATTGAAGTTCCTTTGGTTGATAGAACAATACCTCATCAAATTAACGGTATATTTGGTGCAGGAAATGTTTTATTAAAACCTGCAGCTCCTGGTACTGGAGTTATAGCTGGAGGTCCGGTTAGAGCAGTTGTTGAATTAGCTGGGATTAACGATATTTTAACAAAATCACTCGGAACATCTAATCCAATCAATATGGTTAAAGCAGCAATAAACGGTTTGGATAGATTGAAAAATGTTGAAGATGTTGCCAGGCTAAGAGGTAAAACTCCAGAAGAAATTACTGGTTAAATATATTTATATGTTAATAAGGAGGTGCTGGTAGATGAAATTGCATAATATAAAGCCTAAAGAAGGCTCAAAGAAAAAGAGACAGAGATGCGGTAGAGGTATTGGCTCTGGTAGAGGTTATACCAGTGGAAGAGGAGCTAATGGTCAAAACAGTAGATCTGGTGGGGGAGTTAGAATCACTTTTGAAGGTGGGCAGACTCCTTTATTTAGAAAGCTTCCTAAGAGAGGCTTTAATAATAAAAATAAAAAAGAATATACAATTCTAAATGTTTATCAACTAAACATCTTTGAAGAAGGTTCAGAAATTACTCCGGAGTTGTTAAAAGAAAATGGAGTAGTTAATAATATTGCTTCCGATGGCGTTAAGATTTTAGGAGATGGTGAATTAGATGTAAGCCTTACTGTTAAGGCTAACGCATTTACTAATTCTGCTATTGATAAAATTGAAGCCGCTGGCGGGAAGGCTGAGGTGGTATAATTTGCTAAAGGCACTCAGTAATGTTTTTAAAGTTGAAGAATTAAGAAATAAGGTATTATTTGTTTTAGGTGTAATGGTAGTATACAGGATTGGTGCCCATATACCTGTTCCTGGTGTTGACATTGCAAGGGTTCAAGAAATGTTATTTGGTGGAGGTCCTGGAGGAGTTTTTGACTTCCTTGATTTATTTGCAGGTGGTGCTTTAAGTAACTTTTCAATATTTGCAATGAGCATAACACCTTATATTACAGCATCAATTATCTTGCAGTTATTACAGGTTGTTATTCCCAGGCTAGAAGAATTAGCCCGAGAAGGTAGGGAAGGTAAAAAGAAGATTGCTCAATATACAAGGTACTTGACTGTAGCTCTTGCTTTAGTTCAGGGGTTTGGTATTACCACTTATATAAGGCAATTTGGAGCAATTCCTGATCCTAGTGTTTTTGATTTGACAGTTATTGTTGTAAGTCTTACTGCAGGTACTACTTTCCTAATGTGGTTAGGTGAACAGGTTAATGAATATGGCATTGGTAATGGTATTTCAATTTTGATTTTTACCTCAATTATTGCAAGATTTCCATCTGATATCATGCAAACCTGGACCTTATTTAGAGCTGGTACTGTAACAGCGTTTAACTTATTGATATTTTTAATTTTGGCTATTATTATAGTGGCTGGAATAATTTTTGTGCAGCAGGGAGAGAGAAGAATACCTGTGCAGTATTCAAAAAGAATTGTTGGTAGAAAAGTATACGGTGGTAGAAGTACTCATTTACCAATGAAAGTAAATCAGGCTGGAGTTATGCCAGTTATTTTCGCATCTTCAGTACTTTTATTCCCAGGAGTTATTGCTCAAATTCTTCCTTTTGGCTGGGCAGAAGGTATGGCTAATGTGATAAGGCCTGGTTCGACATTATATATTGTATTATATGGTCTATTAACAATGTTCTTCACGTATTTTTATACTGCTATTACATTTAATCCAGAAGAAGTTGCAGATAATATGAAAAAGCATGGTGGCTTTATACCAGGAATTAGACCAGGAAGATCTACGATAAAATATTTAGATAAAATTTTAGTCAGGGTTACTTTAGTAGGAGCTCTATTCTTGACAGCAGTTGCATTATTACCATTTGCTATGGGTCCATTAACTGGTGTGGATATTGCGTTTGGTGGTACATCCTTATTAATTATGATTGGTGTAGCCTTACAGACAATGCAGCAGATAGAGTCACAATTATTAATGCGTCATTATGATGGGTTTATGGAATAGGAGGTAACTATTAATGAATCTTGTCTTTTTAGGACTTCCTGGTGCAGGTAAAGGCACACAGGCACAAATATTAGCTAAAAAATATAATATTCCTCATATATCAACAGGAGATATATTTCGTAATGCTATAAAAAATGAAACCCCATTAGGAGTAAAAGCTAAAGAATATATAGATTCTGGAGAACTAGTGCCAGATGAAGTTACTAATGGAATTGTCAAGGAAAGATTGCAGAAAGAAGATTGCAATCAAGGATTTATACTGGATGGTTATCCAAGGACCCTGGATCAAGCAGAAGCTTTAGACGAAAACATGAATCAATTAGATAGAAAGCTTGATTTAGTAATATATACTAAAGTTAAAGAAAGTGAATTGATTAAAAGGTTGACTGGTAGAAGGATTTGTGAAGATTGTGGAGCAACTTATCATGTTGAATTTGATCCACCTGAAGTTGAAGCAATATGTGATAAATGTGGAGGCAATCTAATTCAACGTGATGACGACAAAGAAGAAACTGTAGAAAAAAGAATTAATGTAAACAAAGATAAAACTGACCAACTAATTAATTATTATAATAAGAAAGATATATTAATTGAGATTGATGCTGAAAAAGAAATTGATGCAGTAAGCAATGAGATAGTAGATGTTATCGAGGAGAAAGTTAAATGATAATCAGGAAATCTAAAAGAGAAATTGATATAATGTTAAAAGCTAACACTATTGTTGCTGAAACTCATGAATTTTTATCAGAAAAAATCAATCCTGGTATTAGCACTTATGATTTAGATAAAATGGTAGAAGAGTTTATTGAAAATAAAGGTGGTAAGCCTTCTTTTAAAGGTTATAGAGGATATCCTGCTTCTGTTTGCTTATCTATTAATGATGAAGTTGTTCATGGAATACCATCTAAATCAAGAATTTTAGAAGAAGGTATGATTTTAAGTGTTGATATCGGAGTTTATTATAAAGGATTTCATGGAGATGCAGCTCGGACTTTTGCGGTTGGCAATATTTCTCAAAAAGCTAAGGACTTAATTGATGTTACCAGGCAATCTTTAGATATGGGAATTGAAAATGCTATAGTTGGTAATAGACTTACAGATATATCTAATGCAGTTCAAACTCACGTTGAAAGTTTTGGTTATTCTGTTGTTAGAGATTATGTTGGACACGGAATTGGGCGTGATATGCATGAAGATCCTCAAATCCCTAATTTTGGACCTGCAGGCAGAGGCCCCCGATTAAAAGAAGGTATGACATTAGCAATTGAACCAATGGTAAATATAGGACATTTTGATGTAAAAACCAAAGATGATGGTTGGACTGTAGTTACTGAAGATGGAAGTCTTTCAGCTCATTGGGAGGATAGTATCGCTATAACTAAAGAAGGACCTAAAATTCTAAGTAGAATTTAAATATGCTTTTACTTGCAATGATTATGTGGTATAATATAGGGTAGCTTAAAAACGGCTTATAAAATTTATTGAATTAGTTTAGTGATATTGTTTTATGTTTGATAAATATTTGTGAATATAGACTTATTTGCTAATGAATTTAGAAATTAAAATGAATTTAAATACCTTTAATTATAAAGGGGGGTAAAATATTATATGTCTAAAGAAGATCCGATTGAAGTTGAAGGTACAGTGGTAGAGCCCTTACCAAATGCTATGTTTAGAGTTGAACTTGATAATGGCCATAAAGTTTTAGCACATGTATCAGGTAAAATGCGAATGAATTATATTAGAATTTTACCTGGAGATAAAGTTACAGTAGAATTATCACCTTATGATCTTTCTCGTGGAAGAATAACTTATAGACATAAAGCATAATTCTATGTAATAAATGTTTTATGGAGGTGTTTTATAAATGAAAGTTAGACCATCTGTTAAACCGATTTGTGATAAATGTAAAGTTATTAGAAGAAACAAAACCGTTATGGTAATTTGCGAAAATCCAAAGCATAAACAGCGCCAGGGTTAAATTTTTAAATGGAGGTGTAAAAAATGGCTAGAATAGAAGGTGTAGATTTACCAAAAAATAAAAGAGCTGAAATTGGCTTGACATATATTTATGGTATAGGACGTTCTAGAGCTAATGATATTCTTGAAGCAGCAGGTGTTGATCCAGATACAAGAATAAAAGATCTTACTGAAGCTGAAATAGCTAAATTAAGAAGTGAAATAGATGATTATGCTGTAGAAGGTGAGCTCAGAAGAGAAAGAAGGGCTGATATCAAAAGACTCAAAGATATAGGTTCATACAGAGGTTTAAGGCATAGAAGAGGTCTTCCTGTTAGAGGTCAGAGAACTAGAACAAACGCAAGGACAAGAAAAGGTCCTGTAAAACCTATTAGAAAATAATACAATTTAGAACGAGGAGGGAATTATTTTAGATGGCTAAAGGTAAGAAAAAAACTAAAAGAAGAAAAAAGAAAAATAAAAAGTTTATAGAAAAAGGTCAGGCTTATATAAAATCAACCTTTAATAATACTATTGTCAGTATTACTGATATGGACGGTAATGTTGTTGCCTGGTCTAGTGCCGGGAAAGCAGGTTATAAAGGGTCAAGAAAAAGTACACCATTTGCTGCACAGATGGCAGCTGAAAATGTTGCTGAAGAAGCACAAGAAATGGGTTTAAAAGAGCTGCAGATTTTTGTTAAAGGTCCTGGTTCAGGTAGAGAATCTGCTATAAGGGCTATTCAATCTGCTGGAATAGAAGTAACTTTAATCAAGGATATCACTCCTATTCCTCATAATGGTTGTAGACCACCGAAAAGAAGAAGAGTTTAATAATTTAATAAATTAGGAGGTGCTAATATAAATGGCAAAATATACAGAAGCAAAATGTAAACATTGTCGTCGTGAAGGTGAAAAGTTATATTTAAAAGGAGAAAGATGCTATTCTGAAAAATGTGCTTTTGAAAGAAGACCTTATGCCCCTGGAGAGCAAGGACAGGGTCGGAGAAAGCAATCAGAATATGGTAATCAGCTTAGAGAAAAACAAAAGGTTAGAAGAATGTATGGTATGATGGAAGACCAATTTAGCAGTACATTCTCAGCTGCTGCCAGAAAAAAAGGTGTTACTGGTGAAAACTTCTTGCAGCTATTAGAAACAAGGCTTGATAATACTGTGTTTAGAATGGGCTTTGCTACATCCCGTTCTCAAGCAAGACAATTAGTTTTACATGGTCATATATATGTTAACGGCAGTAGAGTTAATATAGCTTCATATCAGGTAGAAGAGGGAGATACTATTAGTGTTAAAGATGCTAGTAGAAAGAAAAATTTCATTAAAGATGTTTTAGAGACAAATGAAGAATACAATGCTCCTGAATGGTTAAGTGTTAACATGGAAAAAGCAGAAGGTACTGTTGTAAGGATGCCTGAAAGAGATGATATTGAACATCCAATTAATGAGCAACTTATAGTTGAGTATTATTCACTTTAAGCTGAAGATACCCTCAGCTGACAAGACTTGAGAGGAGGGTGTGATAATTAAATGATAGAAATTGAAAAGCCGAAAATTAATAAATTAGAAGCCGACAGTAACTTTGGGAGCTTTGAAATTAGCCCTTTAGAAAGAGGTTATGGGACAACACTTGGTAATTCTATTAGAAGAATATTGTTATCCTCGCTTCCAGGGGCCGCGCTTACATCAGTAAAGATTGAAGGTGCCAAGCACGAATATACCGCTATACCTGGAGTAGTTGAAGATGTAACTGATATTATTTTGAATTTAAAAGGCGTTGTATTAAAATATAATGGTGAAGAACAGACAAGTATAAGGTTAGATGTTAGTGATAAAACTGACGTTGTTGCAGATGATTTTAAGGTTTCTGGAGATATAGAAATTGTTAATAAAGATCATAAGATTGCCACTTTGGCTCCTGAAGGTAGTATGCAATTAGAGGCAACTGTTGAAAAAGGCCGGGGATATGTTACAGCTGAAGAAAACAAGGAAAAATTCGAAAATATTATAGGGTTAATTCCTATAGATTCTTCCTTTAGTCCGATTGAAAGGGCTAACTTTAAAGTTGAAGATATTCGAGTTGGTCAGGTCACTGATTATGACAGACTTTTATTAGATGTTCATACAAACGGCAGTATAACTCCTGAAGAGGCAATTAGTCTATCTGCCAGAATTATGATAGAACATTTAGAGCTTTTCCTTGATCTAGACGATGATCTGGAAAATGTTGAGATTATGGTAGAAAAAGAAGTGGAAGAGAAAAACCAGATTTATGATACTACTATTGAAGAATTAGAATTATCAGTTAGATCTTCTAATTGTTTAAAGAGAGCTGGAATTAATAGTGTTGGGGAGCTAGTAAGTAAAACTGAAGATGATTTAATGAAAGTAAGAAATTTAGGTAAAAAATCATTACAGGAAATCAAAGATAAATTAGATGAAATTGATTTATCACTAAAAAAACCTAAAGAATAAAGGTGGTGTTTATTAATGCCTAGAAGAAAGCTTGGAAGGACAAGTTCACATAGAAAAGCTATGTTTCGTAACATGCTAACTGACTTTTTTAGAAATGAAAGAATTGAAACAAGTCTTGCAAAAGCAAAAGAATTACGTCCGTTAGCAGAAAAGTTAATAACTATTTCAAAAGATAATAGTGTTCAGTCAAGAAGAAAAGTTGCTAAAAAAATTAATGATAAAGAAGTATTAACTAAATTATTTGATGAAATTGGGCCGCGCTTTGCTGATAGACCTGGTGGATATACCAGGATTATTAAAATGTACCCTCGAAGAGGAGATGCATCCGAGAGAGCTTTAATCGAATTAGTTGAATAAATTTAGTGGCATAATGAAGTGGGTGTAAAAATGAGCCTGATTGAAATAAAAGATGTTGATTTTTTATATAGAGAGCAAGAAAATAAAGCTCTATCAGGTGTTAACTTATCAATTGAAAAGGGTGAATTTATCTCAATAATTGGTTCTAATGGTTCTGGGAAATCAACACTAGCTAAATTGCTTAATGTTTTATTAGTTCCGACAAAGGGGCAGGTGTTTGTAGATGGTTTTGATTCATCTGATCCGGAAAATGTATGGAAGATAAGACAAAAAGTAGGGATGGTTTTTCAAAACCCTGATAACCAACTGGTGGCAACAACTGTTGAAGATGATGTTGCTTTTGGGCCAGAAAATTTGGCTTTGCCTTCAGATCAAATAAGAGAACGAGTAGATAAATCCCTTGAAATGGTTGGTATGGGTGGTTATCAAAGCCATCCGCCCCATGAACTTTCAGGTGGTCAGAAGCAGAGGATAGCAATTGCTGGTATAATAGCAATGTTACCTGATTGTGTAGTTCTTGATGAACCAACAGCTATGCTTGATCCTATGGGACGAAAAGAGGTTTTAAAAACGATTAAATACCTGAATGAAGAAGAGGGTATTACTGTAATATTGATTACTCACTTTATGGAAGAAACAATTTTCTCTGATAGGATTGTAGTTATGGATGGTGGAGAAATCAAAGAAATTGACAAGCCTGCAAAGATTTTTCAGAATATCGAACTTATAAAAAATGCTGGTTTAGATGTTCCTGTAGCAGTTCAAATGGCGAATGAATTGAGAAGTTCAGGTCTGAACTTGCCTGAGGTAATGGATATAGAGGAACTGGTGAATGCATTATGTTAGTTGAATTAAAAGATATTACCCATGTGTATAACCAATATAATCCGATAGTAGCCCTTAAAGATATAAACTTATCTATTTCAAAACATGAATTCATTGGTTTGATAGGTCATACTGGATCAGGAAAATCTACTTTAGTACAATTATTAAATGGTTTAATAGAACCCACTTCTGGTAATGTATTATATGAAGATGAAGATATTTTTTCTGATAAAAAAAGATTGAAGTTTATTAGACAAAAAGTTGGTTTAGTATTTCAGTACCCGGAACATCAATTATTTGAAGAAAGTATATATGATGATATTGCTTTTGGTCCAAAAAATTTAGGATTAAAAAAAGAAGAAATAAAAAATAGAGTAAAGGAATCTTTAGAATTAGTAGGTCTTGATTATGATAACTTTAAAGATAGATCTCCATTTAATTTAAGTGGAGGGCAACAAAGAAGAGTAGCAATTGCTGGAGTTTTGGCTTTAAAGCCAGAGATTTTAATTCTAGATGAACCTTCTGCAGGTTTAGATCCTAGTGGGAGAAATAATTTATTAGAGTTACTTAGACACTTACATCAGGATATTAATATTACTATAATTTTAATTTCTCACAGGATGGAAGAAGTTGCAAAACTAGCTACTAGAGTTATTGTTATGGATGAAGGTAGAATTGTATTAGATGGCAACCCTGCTGAAGTATTCAGTGAAGAAAAAAGATTGCGTGAATTAGATTTAGATCTACCTGCTGTAACTTCGATACTTCATAATTTAAAATCAAAAGGATTACCAGTCAGGACAGATATTTTTGATATTACTGAAGCTAAAGATGAAATAATAAATGAATTAAAGAAGAATGTTCCTGAGGAGAAGAGATTATGTTAAAAGATATTACTATAGGCCAATATATTCCTGGTGATTCTTTTATTCATAAGTTAGATGCTAGAATTAAGATTATAATAACAATTATTATGATTACTGTGTTGTTTTTAATTGATTCTTTTATTGGTTTTGGTTTGTTTCTTCTTTTTGTAATTGGAGTTATGGTGATTTCTAAACTTCCAGTTAAAAGAGTATTAAATGGCTTGAAACCAGTATTCTTTTTAATTATAATCACATTATTTCTCCATATGTTTTTGACAAGAGGTGGAGAAGTCATATGGGAATGGGGATTTTTAAGAATTGAAGAAGAAGGATTATTTACCGGTTTATTTATGGTCGGTAGAATTCTTTTATTAATAATGTTTACCTCACTGCTGACTTTGACTACATCTCCATTACAATTAACTGACGGTATAGAATATCTTTTGAAGCCTCTAGCCAGATTTGGAGTGCCTGCCGGCGAATTAGCTATGATGATGACGATTGCTTTAAGGTTTATTCCAACTTTAATGGAAGAAGCTGAAAAGATAATGAAAGCACAGAAAGCAAGGGGAGCAGATTTTGAAAGTGGCAATATTATCGAACGGGCTAAAAGTTTAGTTCCTTTATTGGTCCCGCTATTTATAAGTGCATTTAGAAGAGCTGATGAACTGGCTCTAGCAATGGAATCAAGATGTTATCAGGGTGGAACAAATAGGACTAGATTAAATGAATTGGAGTTAAGAAGGTCAGATATTTATGCATTAATTGGAGTTATAATTATTGCTGTTTTATTAAGTTTTAGATGATTTTGGAGGAGCTTTGATGAGAAATGTAAAAATTATAGTTTCTTATGATGGTTCAAATTATAGTGGCTGGCAGAGACAAAAAAACACAAGAGAAACTATTCAGGAAAAATTAGAAAATGTATTAAGTAAATTTCACAAAGAACCTAGTAAGATATATGGTGCTAGCAGGACTGATGCTGGTGTCCATGCAAGAGGACAGGTTTTTAATTTCAACTTAAAGGTCGATATCCCACTAAATAGATTGCCCCAGGCCTTTAATAGCGAACTGCCTAATGATATAGTATGTTTAGATGCTGAATATGTGAGCGATGAATTTCATTCTCGTTATGACGCTGAAGCTAAAAAGTATATTTATCGTATAGATAATAATTTATATAGAGATATTTTTATGCGTAAATATGCTTATCATATATATATGGATTTAGACATTAAGGCTATTTCTAAATCAATTGAATGTTTGATAGGAGAGCATGACTTTTCAGCTTTTAGGGCAAAAGGTTGTCGGAGCAAGGAGCCTGTAAAAAATATTTATAAAGCAGAGTTTTATGAAGAGGCTGAAAATATTTATGCTTTAGAAGTTATTGGGTCAGGTTTTTTATATAATATGATGAGGATTATTGCTGGAACAGTTATTGAAATTGGTAAGAAGAAAAGAAAATTTGAAGATATGAGAAAAGTTTTGAATTCAAAGTGTAGAAATAATGCTGGGTTTACAGCCCCGGCTAAAGGCTTAACTTTACAAGAAGTTTATTATCCAATTAATGGATAGTAACGAAACAAGGAGGGAATTATATTATGAAAACTTATAGTGCAAAAGAATCAGATATAAATAGAAATTGGTATATTGTTGATGCTACGGATCAGACTTTAGGTCGTTTAGCATCAGAAGTAGCTCAATTATTAAGAGGTAAGCATAAACCAGAGTTCACCCCACATATTGATACTGGTGACTATGTAATTGTAATAAATGCTGAAAATATTAATTTGACTGGTGATAAATGGGATCAAAAAATACATTATAGTCATTCCAATTATCCAGGTGGACTTAAAGAGATAACTTATAGAGAATTAAGAAAAAAAGATCCTGAATTTATAATAGAGAAAGCAGTTAAAGGAATGCTGCCAAGTAATAAGCTTGGTAAAAGAATTGCGAAGAAATTAAAGGTTTATAAAGGAACTGAGCATCCTCATAAAGCTCAAAATCCAGAAAAATTAGATTTAAGTGAAAGGAGGTAGTTATTAGATGGCTGATGTACAATATCGCGGAACAGGAAGAAGAAAGACAGCAACAGCTAGAGTAAGATTAATGCCAGGTAATGGTGATATGTTAGTTAATGGTACTGATATAGAAGATTATTTTCATAGAAAGTCTTTGATTCAGGATATTCAATCTCCGCTTGAAGTAACAAAGCAGCTGGGAAGTTTAGATTTAGTTGCTAATGTTAATGGAGGTGGCCTTTCAGGGCAGGCAGGAGCTGTTAGACATGGGATTGCAAGAGCATTGCTAGAAGTTGATCAAGAGTTTAGAACGCCATTGAAAAAAGCTGGCTATTTAACAAGAGATTCAAGAATGAAGGAAAGAAAAAAGCCAGGACTCAAAAAGGCAAGAAAAGCTCCTCAGTTCTCAAAAAGATAAAATTTCATCAATTTATTTATTTTGCCCTTCTCAATACGAGAAGGGTTTTTTTATGAATAAAAATGCCTGGATAAATGATATCTCAAATAGATATCAAATACCCAGACATTTTATTTTAGATAATATATACTATCTAGTTAGTTTTGGATCGAGGGCATCACGTAAACCGTCTCCCATGAAGTTGATTGAAAGTACTGTAATTATTATCATGAAACCAGGTGGCATCCAGAACCATGGCCTTGACTCTAATATAACTAGATTACGGGCTTCATTAAGCATATTACCCCAGCTAGGCATTGGTGGTTGAATACCGAGGCCCAGGAAGCTTAAGGCTGCTTCAGATAAGATTGCAGCAGCAACTGCCAGGGTTGCATTAACTATTATTGGAGCAAATGTATTAGGTAAAAGATGCTTAAACATTATTCTAGAATCATTGGCACCAGAAGCTCTAGAAGCATGAATGAACTCTCTTTCTCTTAATGCTAGAACTTCTCCTCGGACAAGCCTGGCAACACCTGTCCAGCTTAATACACCAATTAAGACCATTAATCTATATAAACCAGGACCCCAGATGGATGCTATAATAATTGCCATAATTAAGAAGGGTACACTTCTTACAATATCAATTAATCTGGAAATTAATGTATCGGTTAAACCTCCGAAATAACCTGCAATTAAACCCAGGGTTGTTCCAATAAATACAGAGATACTCATAGAAATTAGACCAACAAGAATACTTACTCTAGCTCCATGGAGCATTCTAGATAAGATACAGCGGCCAACCCGATCTGTTCCTAGAGGGAAGTCGCCTCCTGGAGGCTGATTAGCCTGTAAAATATTTGTTGAAAAAGGACTATTAGGTGATAGTTGTGGAGCAAAAATAGCCATTAAAGCTATTATAATTAAAACAATTAAACCTGCCATCCCTAATTTATTTTTCTTGAAGTGCCGCCAGGCAACCTGCCAGGGCGATTCAATTTCTTTATCTATTTTTTGTCTATTTTTAACTTCTGCCAATTAGAAAACCTCCTTTAATCATATTTAATTCTTGGGTCGACAACTACATAAAGCATATCTGCTATTAAATTACCAACAAATACTAGAATAGCAAAGATAACACCGGTAGCCATCATAACTGTGTAATTTCTCTGAAAAACAGCTCTAACAGATAAACGTCCAATTCCAGGCCAGGAGAAGACTTCTTCGATAATAACTGCTCCTGAGAAAAGCAAAGGAACCTGTAAACCCAGGATAGTAATAACTGGTATAAGTGCATTTCTTAATGCATGTTTATAAACTACAATACGTTCTTTAACACCTTTAGCTCGTGCAGTTCTTACATAGTCTTCTTTAATAACCTCTAACATACTTGAACGCATATAACGGGTTAAACTGGCCGCTCTAGCATATCCCAGGGCTACTATAGGTAGAACTGCATGGTGTAAATGAGTCCAGAAAGTTGGTGCGGCTGCAATTGGATCCTGGAATCCGCCGGTGGGCATTAGATCTAATTGGAGTGCAAAAACATAGAGTAATATTAATCCAAAAAAGAAACTAGGTATTGAAACGCCTAAAAATGCAAATAAGGTGGCTGCGTAGTCGAAAACTGAGTACTGTTTTGTAGCTGACAGTATCCCGATAGGAATTGAGATTATAAAACTGAGTATCATTGCACCTATTGTTAAGTAAACAGTGGGCATGATTCTAGCTCTAATTAAGTTCGCTACTGGCTGTCGAGTTGAATCCATAGAAAAACCGAAATCACCTCTAACGAAATCACCTAGCCAGCTTGCATATCTAACCATTAACGGGTCATCTAAACCCATAGCTGCATATCTTCTTTCCAGGTCTTCTCTTGAAATAGAGGGATCTTCAAGCCTGGCTAGTGGATCACCAGGTGCCATATTAATAATTATGAATAGTAAAAGGGATACAATGAGGATTACAGGGACCCCTTGAAGTATTCGGCGTAATAAATATTGGTGCATGGTCTTCCTCCTTTAAAGTATTATAAGAATAAATTATCTTTTAACATAGAGTAGATGGGGTTATATAACCCCATCTACTGATTTGATTTTTATTAAATTATATTGTTTTATTTGACTCTAATAATCTAGATTTATCTATAATGTTTTGGAATCCAGATATTTTGAATTTCAGTGAAGCCTCTACCAAATGGACTGACAACACCAGGATCAGGTAAGAATCCACGGACTCTATCATTCATAATGTGAAGATAGATATCAGCATACATTGGGATATAAGGCATGTCTTCATTCCAGATCTGCTGGAATTCAACATAATATTCACGGCGTTCTACCTGGTCAAGAGTCTGACGTGCCATTTCAATTAGTTCGTCTGCTCTTTCATTAGACCAGTTAGTTCTGTTCCAGTCACCTTCACTGTGCCAGACTGAGTAAGGATCAGGATCTGCACCGAAACTCCAACCCATGAACCAAGTGTTTAAGTTACCATCATCAATTTCATCGGTCATGGTATTGAATTCCATTCTCTCGATATCAACATCGAATCCAATTGAATTCAAGTTATCCTGAGATAAAGCCATTAACTGATCGATAAATTCTGAACCAGATGAAGCTGTCATTGTAAACTGAAGTAGCTCTCCATCTCTTTCATAGATGCCATCATCATTCATTTCCCAACCAGCTTCTTCAAGGATTTCCTGAGCTCTATCAGGATCATACTCATAAGGATTCAAGTCATCTGTATAAGCCCAGCTTGCCTGGGAAATAGGTGAGTTTGTAGTAACTGCTAAACCACTCATAACTACTTCCTGGAAGCCCTGCCTATTAATACCATGAGCCATGGCCTGACGGACAGCCTGTTCGCCAACTGGAGTGTCAGCTTCAACATTGATACCGATATAACCAAATCCATCTCTTATTGACTGGTGGATAGTTATATGATCCATTTCAGTAAATCTGTCGAAATTTTCTCCTGGAGGGTTGGCATAATCAACTTCACCACGTTCGATCATCATTATAAGTGCCTGGTCATCAACATAACGGATAACGATTTCGTCTAAGAATGGACGGCCAGTTCTGAAATCATCAAAATACTTCAATCTAGTGAATTCATCATCGCTATATTCAACGAATTCAAAGGGACCAGAACCAATTGGATTTTGGTTAAAGTCAATACCACTTAATTCAGATACTTCATATTCGCCTAAGATATGCTCAGGTACAATACCGAAAATAGTGGTCTGAACCAAGAAAGGTGCATATAGACTCCGAAGTTCGATTTCAATAGTATGATCATCGATTACTCGGATACCAGGTACTTCATCTGTTTCTCCTGCTCTAAATTCTTCGGCACCATCGATTTCCATGAAGTTGGAAGCTCTAACACCGTCATAATCTGGATGCATGAATGTCTTAAAGGTAAATTCTACATCATGGGCAGTTACAGGTTCGCCATCATGGAATTTAGCTCTATCATCAAGAAAGAAGGTATAGGTCAGGTCATCTCTTTCCCAATCCATTGCCAGGGCAGGAATAGGTTGACCTTCTGGATCGACTCTATTCAATGGTTCAAAAACCTTACTGTTTATATTGCCATCATAAACTGTTTCTGAAAATAGTGGGTTAAACATACCTTCAGGGGACTGGGTTTCTGCCATTACTAAAGTTCCACCATAACTATATTCGCTAATAATTTCTTCTGGAGTTCTGTCTTCTGCAGCAGCTGTGAATGAAAAAGCTAAAACTAATGCTAATGTTATAACTAAAATTTTTCTCATCTAAATTTTCTCCTCCTCATTTAGTTAGGTTAATCTTATTACTTTTGTTGCCATTTTTCAATAAATCTGACCTTAACCAATAAAACAGAAGTTTTTCACCTCCTTATTATAATAAATTATAATAATAATGTGACAATAAAATTACTGAGGGTATTATACTCAGCATCTTATTAATATATATTCTATTTCCAAAAGCAAAATCCTTTAAAAAAATTAAAATAATTTTGGCAAAGTAAAAAAAATCACTATAGCAAAAAAATATTCGTTGAAATATGCAGGAAGTGTTGAAGTTTCATAGAATTAATTAAATAGCTAGAATATATATCAACTGATTCCATTATACCTTATTTTTGTTCTAATGGCAAATATTTATAAGGAGGGATTTTTGATGCTTGAAGGGTTATTTTTACCTCATCCACCTATAATAGTTCCGGAAGTTGGTGGAAAAAGAAGGGAAGAGGCGGCTAAGACGATCTCGGCTTTTGAAGAGGCTGCTGAAGAATTTAGTGGAGAAGATGTAGATTTGATAATTTTTGTTGGACCTCATGGGGAAATAGACTGGAATCAGATAACAATTGATATGGCAGAAAGATTCAAAGGTGATTTGAGCAGATTTAATGCCAGAGAGGTTAGTTTAAAATTGGAATCTGCTAATAAGTTTGCAGAAAAGCTGATCAAACATTTTGGTGATAAAGCTGAATATGATGTCAAAGGGATAAATAGTGGCAATTTAGATCATGGAATGATGGTCCCAGCATATTTTTTAGAAAAAGCAGGTCTTTCGAAGGAGATTCCCTGGTTGAAATTAAATATAGCTTTCTGGTCAGCTGAAAAATTATATGAGTTTGGTAAAATTGTAATGGAACAGGCTTTAGAGAATTATCATAATCCCAAAGTTATTATTAGTGGTGATCTTTCTCATAAAGTTAATCATGGCGCTCCGGCAGGTTACTCGCCGGCAGGAAAAGAATTTGATGAAAAATTGGTGAATGATTTAGAGACAGGTAATCTGGGCAGTTTATTAAATTATGATGAAAACTTTTTAGAGGAAGCAGGTGAATGTGGATATCGGCCATTAATGGTTGGATTTGGGTTGTTAGATGGTAGATGGAATGAGATAGATGTTAAATCCTATGAAGCACCTTATGGTGTTGGCTATGCAGTGGCTGGATTTTATAGGTGAAGTCTGACATAATAAGATAATAGAGGTGATACTCAGGTTATGAATGAAAATGAGGTTAAAAATAAATTAGATTTAGGATTTGATCCTGTTAAGTTGGCTCGAGAAAGTTTAGAGGACCATTTTTATAATAAGGGTATAGCTGAAGAAAAGCCTGAAGGGTTAGATTTTAAGGCTGGTGCTTTTGTCTCAATAAAGAAAAAGGATGATAATTCGTTGAGAGGCTGTATTGGAACTATTAAGCCAACGAGAGATGATATTTATGAGGAAATAATTTGTAATGCTTATAATGCTGCTTTTTGTGATCCTCGTTTTCCTGAGTTGCAAGAAGCTGAATTAAATAATATAATTATTTCAGTCTATATTATGATGCCTGCTGAGATTATCGATGATATTGAGGAGCTTGATCCTGAAAAATATGGCGTTATCTTAGAGAGAGGCAAGAAGAGAGGTCTATTATTACCGGATTTGGAGGGCGTTGATACTATTAAGGATCAGATTTCAATAGCAGCCCAAAAAGCAGGGATAAGTTTTAATAAAATAATGGATGAGGGAACAAATATATATCGGTTTGAGGTAATCCGTTATAAGGAGTAAAAAATATGGAAACAAAAAAAGTTAGATGTAATATCTGTCCCCATAACTGTAATTTGCAAGAAGGTCAGGAAGGTATCTGTATGGCCAGGGAGAATAGAGATGGAGAGATTGTGCCGTTGAATTATGGTGAGGTTGCTTCTATGTCAGTTGACCCGATTGAGAAGAAACCTTTATTTCATTTTAAACCTGGCAGTCAAATTTTATCAATTGGGACCTGGGGCTGTAATATGAAATGTGGCTTCTGCCAGAACTGGCAGTTAAGCCAGCAGAAAGTGCCGACCAGGCATTATGAGCCTGAGGAACTCCTTGCTGAGATTAAGAAACGAGGGTTATCCAGTCTGGCCTTTACCTACTCTGAGCCGATTATCTGGTATGAATATGTCTATGATACTGCCGGTTTAATGAAGGAAAATAATATTGATACTGTAATGGTCAGTAATGGGTTTATTAATGAAGGGCCTCTTTTAGAGCTCCTGCCCTATATTGATGGCTTTAATATTGATCTAAAGGCGATTGATGATGATTTTTACAGGCAGGAATGTAATGGGCGTCTGGAACCGGTAAAAAATACGATTGGGAAAATTGCTGAATCTGGTTCTCATCTAGAGATAACTAATTTAGTGATCAGGGATAAGAATGATAGTATTGATAAACTTGAAGAGTTAATAGATTTTATTAGTGGGATTGATAAAGAGATCCCTTTACATCTGTCAAGATATTATCCAGCCTATAAATATGAGCTTGAAGCAACAGATATTAATTTATTAAAAAAGGCTTATGAAATGGCCAGTGAGAAATTAAGTTATGTATATTTAGGCAATATCAGGGAGATGGATTATCGGAATACTAAATGTCCGGACTGTGGCAGGATGATTATAAGCAGGGACTATAGAATTAAGTTGAATATTGATGATGGTAAATGCAAATTCTGTAATCATGAAATTAAAGGTACTTTTTAGATATAAAGGGTTAAAATATTAAGATATAAAATGTTAAAGTATTTAGATGTAAAGGCTTAAAAATACTTAAATATAACAAAATATAAAAGAGTTGAATAAATATCACAATAGGAGATGATCACTTTTGGGGAAGTTATTTGGAACTGATGGAGTAAGAGGAGTTGCTAATCTGGAATTGACACCTGAGCTGGCTTTTAAAATTGGTGAGGCTGCTGCAGGGGTATTAATGGATGAAGCCAATGGTAAAAACAGGATTATATTAGGGAGAGATACCAGGGTTTCTGGAGATATGCTGGCCTCGGCAGTTATTGCCGGTGTAAGTTCTGTAGGGGTAGATATTATCGATCTGGATATTGTTCCTACTCCAGCGGTCTCGTATTTAACTAAGGAAAATGATGTGATTGGTGGTATAATGATCTCAGCCTCCCATAACCCGATTGAAGATAATGGAATTAAGGTTTTTGGCTGGGATGGCTGCAAGATATCTGAAAATTTAGAGATAAGGATTGAAGATATGATGGCTATTCCTACTGAGCCAGATGCAAGGCCTACCCATAATAATGTTGGCCAGGTTATTTGTGATAACTTGTTGATAGCTGAATATATTGAGAATGTGATTTCATCGGTTAAAAACGATTTATCTGGCCTGAAAGTAGTTCTGGATTGTGGTCAGGGAGCTGGTTATAAAATTGGACCGGAAATTTTAAGAGAATTAGGAGTAATTGATCTAATAGCGATTAATGATGGAGGTAAAGGAAATTTAATCAATGTTAATTGTGGTTCAACAGATACCTCTGGTCTTATTGAGAAAGTAAAGGAGACTGGGGCTGATCTTGGGATTGCTTTAGATGGTGATGCTGATCGGGTTATTTTAGTTGATAATCAGGGGAATATAATAGATGGTGATAAGATTATGTATCTTTCAGCTCTAT
Source organism: Halanaerobiaceae bacterium (assembly GCA_007130465.1). Lineage (GTDB taxonomy): Bacteria > Bacillota > Halanaerobiia > Halanaerobiales > Halarsenatibacteraceae > Halonatronomonas. The sequence continues at coordinate 26,847 of SLSL01000059.1, forward strand.
CAATGCAGGAGAATGGAAGCTTGAAGAAGAATAAGATTGTGACGACTAAATATAGTAATTTAGGTCTTGATGAATCATTATCTAAATATGGAATTGAGGTTTTAAAGGTTAAAAATGGAGATAAATATGTTTTAGAAGGTTTGAAAGCCAATAAACTTAATTTAGGAGGTGAGAAATCTGGACATATAATCTATTTAGATTATAATACAAGTGGCGACGGAATATTGACAGCTGTTCAGGTCATGGATTATGTCAGTCAGAAAAACCGGAACCTGGTAGAGTTATTAGAGGAATTCCAGGAATGGCCTCAATTATTGGAGAATGTAAGGGTTAAGAGTAAAGACTGGGAAGATAACCAGGCTATAAATGAGGTGATAGCAGAAGCTGATAAAGAAGTTGATCCAGGTAGAATTTTTGTTAGGGCATCAGGAACTGAACCTGTAATTCGTGTTATGCTGGAAGGTAAAGAAATTGAATTGCTGGAAAAATGGAGAGATGAATTGGCGGCTGTAATTGGAGAAGAATTAAATTAAAGCGCCTGATCCTATTATTAGGACGACGAGGTTGGGGATTATCGAACTATTCGGCGGATGTCCTCAGGCCAACTTACCTGGCCTTAAGTCTAGCAAGAAAAATCTAGAGGTAACTTTAGATACAAATTACTAGATAGGTAACTTAAAAATACTGATTATGAGTGGAGGAAATAGATATATATGTGTGGAATTGTTGGTTATACAGGTAATGCCAATGCGGCAGAGATTTTAGTTAATGGACTCAAGAACCTGGAATATAGAGGTTATGATTCAGCGGGCATTGCAGTTTTAAATGAGAATAAATTAAATTCATATAAAAGTAAAGGTTCTTTAGATATGCTTGAAGATAAGCTGGCTAATAATGGTAAGATAGTTGCCGGGACTGGAATCGGTCATACTCGCTGGGCTACCCACGGGGTGCCTTCTGATTTTAATTCCCATCCCCATTCAGACTGTAATGGGAAGATAACTATTGTTCATAATGGGATAATCGAGAACTATCAGGTCTTAAAAAAAGAATTACTGACCAAGGGACATAAATTTGATTCCAGCACTGATAGCGAAGTTGTGGTTCATCTGCTAGAGGATTTATATGAAGGTGATATGGTTCAGGCTCTGATAGAAGTTGATAAATTGATTGAAGGTTCCTATGCGATTGTTGCTATCTCAGAAGACGAGCCAGAAACTATTTATGGTCTAAAAAAAGATAGCCCTTTAGTTGCTGGGATAGGCAGAGAAGAGAATTATCTGGCTTCAGATATTCCAGCGCTGCTCTCTAAGACTAAAGATTTCTATATCTTTGAAGATGATGAGATAGCAAAGGTTAATAGAGAAAAGATAGAGTTTTATGGTCTTAATGGTAAACTTCTTGAAAAGGATGTATTTGAGGCTGACTGGGATGCTGACATGGTAGATAAAAAGGGCTATGATCATTTTATGTTAAAAGAGATAAATGAGCAGCCTGATGTTGCCAGAAGAATAATGGCTGATAGGTTTACTGAAACTGATATAGATCTCGGTGATATTGAAGAGATTCTTGCTGGTGATTATAAGAAGATAATGATTACAGCCTGTGGTACGGCCTATCATTCAGGGGTGATCGGGAGATTTCTGATTGAGGAATTTGCTGATATCCCTGTTGATGTTGAAATTGCCAGTGAACTTAGATATAAGAAAAACTTTATTGATAAAAATACTTTAATGATAGTTGTTAGTCAGTCTGGAGAGACTGCTGATACTCTGGCAGCTTTGAGGCTGGCAAAGAAGCAGGGAGCAAAGGTTGTGGCTTTAACCAATGTAATTGGCAGCAGCGTTGATAGAGAAGCAGATTCCAGTTTTCAGTTAATGGCTGGCCCTGAAATATCAGTGGCTTCGACCAAGGCTTATGTGGCAATGGTTTTAGTCTTTTATTTGCTGGCATTAAAACTTGGGAATTTAAATAATAATATTTCAAAGGCCAGATTAAAAGAGTTAATAGCTGGTTTAAAGAGGTTACCTTATAGAATTCAGGAGACAATTTCTGAATTTGATGAGATATCGAAGGAGATTGCTGAATCGATAAAAGACTATAAGAGTGTCTTTTTTATCGGGAGAAATATTGATTATGCCCTGGCTCTTGAAGGGGCATTAAAACTTAAAGAGATCTCTTATATTCATGCTGAGGCCCATCCTGCAGGAGAGCTTAAACATGGTTCCCTGGCATTGATTGAAGATGGCGTACCGGTATTTGCTATCACAACCAGGGAAAATGTTGCCATGAAGACATTATCAAATATCGAAGAAGTTATGGCCAGAGGTGGCCAGGTAAATTTGATTACAGCTAAAAATATTGAGTATGATAAAATAGAAGTAGACAATAAACTAATCCTGCCTGAAATGGATAATATCTGGTCTTCAGTCCTGGCGGCTATTCCGCTCCAGTTAATATCTTATTATACAGCTCTAGAATTGGAGAGGAATATTGATAAACCCAGGAATCTTGCTAAAAGTGTTACTGTAGAGTAGGAGGCTTTTTAATGATTAAGGGACATGGTGTTGATATCATTAAGGTTGATAGAGTTAAAAGAATGTTAAATAGATTTGGTGAGCGATTTAAAGTCAGAATCTATACAGAAGAAGAGATTGATTATTGTATGACTGCCTCCAATCAGGTTGAATCCTTTGCAGCCAGGCTGGCTGCAAAGGAGGCAGTCTATAAAATTTTAGGCAGAGAATTAGAAACTTTATGCTGGCAGGAAATTTCGGTAAAGATGGAGGATTGCATTCCAACTATTTATTTAAATGGTTATGCAAAAGAAGCTGCCGAAGGGCTTGGAATTGAATTCTGGCATTTAAGTTTAAGCCATGAGAGGGATTATGCACTGGCATCAGTGATAGCTGAAGGAGGTTGATAGTTTGTTAGTTTTAAGATCAACTGAGATGGCTGCTGTAGATAAAGAGGCGATAGAATTAGGTTATCCAGAGATTATCTTAATGGAAACAGCTGGCAGGTCTATTGCCAGAGAGATTGATGAACTGGATTTCCTTGATGATAAATCAAAGATTACTTTTTTAATAGGTGGCGGGAATAATGGAGGAGATGGCCTTGTTGCTGCCCGTTATTTAAAGGAATGGGGCTATGAAAATTTAAATGTTTTTTTATTAAATCCTGGGGATGAATTAGAGGGGATAAGTCGAGAGAATTATAATATTTGCGAACTTCAGGATGTTGAGCTGGAGGTCATTAATCCTGATAGTTTAGAGGATTTTCTAGAGATATTTAGCAGGGCTGATATTTTAATAGATGGAATTCTGGGCACTGGAATTACTGGAGAGGTTAGAGGTTTAGCGGCAGATTTAATTAAGATAATTAATGAGATACCGGTAAATGTTTTAGCAATAGATATGCCTTCAGGTCTATCCCTGGATTTTAATAGTGAGACAGTAGTTAGGGCTGATTTGACTGTATCTCTGGCCAATTTAAAGGTTGCCCAGGCTGTTTACCCAGGTAGGCTTTACTGTGGAGAGATTATAATAGCCGATATCGGGATGCCGGCAAAGGCTTATCAGAAGCTCAGGCCAAAATATTTTATGCTCTCCAATCAGGAGGCAGCAAGGTTTCTACCATATAGAAATGAGACCGGTCATAAAGGAACCTTTGGTAAAGTATTAGTAATTGGCGGATCAGCTGGAATGGCAGGTTCTGTTAGCCTGGCTGGAGAGGCTGCTTTAAAGATAGGGGCAGGGATGGTAACGATTGCCCTACCTTCAGTGATTGCAGGTGATGTCAATAGTTATTCCAGGGAAATAATGACAGAGGCTCTGCCAGCCAATGATGGTAAAATTACAACTGAAGCACTTGATAAAATCATTGAGCTTAGTAACGAGATGGATTTAGTAATTTTAGGACCTGGTTTAGGCCAGGGAACAGAGCAAGTTGAATTAGTAGACGAACTATTAAAGGAACTTAAACTGCCAGTTGTCTTAGATGCAGATGGCCTTAATGCAATTAAAGATATTGAACAGTTAAAGAAAGCTGAGAACAGGATTTTAGTGACTCCCCATCCTGGTGAGATGGCCAGGTTATATGATACCAGTATTCAAGAGATACTGGAAAATAGGTTTGAGTATATTAATGATTTTGTTGAAAGGACAGGTCAGACTATCATTTTAAAAGGTGCAGATAGCCTGATAGGATTGCCAGCAGGAGAGATTTTTATTAATCCAACTGGTAATGATGGCATGGCTACAGCTGGCAGTGGAGATGTGCTGACTGGAATTGCTGGTGGTCTGATTGCTCAGGGACTTGACCTTGAGAAGGCTGGAATTGTGGCTCCCTTTATTCATGGACAGGCAGGCGATTTAGCTGCTGATGTTAAAAATAGGTATTCAATAGTTGCTGGAGATTTAATTGCCTATCTGGCTGAGGCCATCAATACTATTAATAATTGAATGGAGTGATAATTATGAAAACTGCAAAAGATATAATGACTGAAGAAGTTATAACTATTGACCCGGAAACCAGTGTAGAAGAAGCAGCAGAATTGATGAGTCAATATAATGTTAGTGGACTGCCTGTATTAGAGAATGGTAAACTGGTTGGAATTGTAACAGAGAAAGATTTGATTATTAAAGATAAGAAGCTCCATTTTCCAGATTATATTAATCTGATCGGTGGAATAATTTACCTTGAAAGTTATAAGAAATTTCAGGAAGAGTTTAAAAAATATATAGCAGTTAAGGTTAATGATTTAATGACCAAGCATGTAGAAACTATAAACCCTGATACTCCAGTCAGTGAGATAGCTGAATTAATGAGTAAAGAAGAGGTTAATAGGATGCCTGTGCTTGATGGCGATGAGTTGGTTGGAATTGTAACCAGGGGAGATTTAATAAAAAATATGTCGAAGTAGTTATTTGGAGGTATTGTTATGGTTAAAATAGTTATAACAGGATTTGATAATAAAATTGGGCCTGGGGATATAGTTGGTGCTTTTATCAATGAATGTGGGGTTGACAGTAATGATATTGGTAAAATAGATATTAATTCCAGTCAGGCTGTAGTAGAATTAGAGGATAAAATAGCGGCTAAAGTCGTTAAAGTGATGAATGATAATAAAATTGGTGGTAATAGGGTTAAAGTCAGGGCGAAAAATGTTGATCATTTATTGCCGGAGGACCTCTTAAGATATATTGAGAATTCAAAGAGAAAGATTGAGGCTGAAAAGAATCATTTTGAAAAAGAGTATAATTATCTAAAAAAAGAGATAGATACAATTAAAAGATTGAGATCTGGAATAGCAATAAATGGTTTGAAGGCTCAGGTTGAGAATTGGATTGATTCTGATAATCTTATTTTAACCCTATATCATCAGATGCCTGGGCAGCTTTTACCGATAAGCCGCTTTAAACCTGGTGATTATATTGAGATTTCTTCAGGAAGTGTTAATAGAACTGTTTCAGGGCAGATTTTTGAAATAAATAAA
>SLSL01000049.1 GCA_007130465.1 Halanaerobiaceae bacterium
ACTTTGCAGAAGTCTCTGAAAATTTATTGTATTCATCGATATTTGATGATTTTCCATGACCAGGCAAATCTAAAATAATAACCCGATAGCTGGATTCAAAAGCAGTGGCCTGCTCTAAAAATGTTCTATGATCCATACCCACCCCATGCAAAAATACAATCGCCGGATTATGCTTTTCTCCATAATCCTGATAATATATTTCATTATTATTAGCTCCAAAATACATTATCATCACCCCTATCTTAGATTCAAATCAGGTAGTCACTAAAATTTTGTTATTATAAGCACATAACTTCTATTATAAACATGATTATATCTGATTATTTATAATAAGTCAATCTTTTATTCAAATTTATTAATCATTTTAATTTAAAAATTAAATATTTAATGTTTTTCGTCCACATATTCAATGTCATGCTTTTCACACCATTCTATAGCTATTTCTCTATATTTTTGATCTTGGTAGTTATACCATTCATCAGCTATATCATATTGATAGATTTTATCTTTGAACCTACTAAAGGCTCCTCTCCCCTGAATAGCCTTACACATTATATTTCTTAGATTATTATCTTCAATTGAATAGCAAAAGCTTTCCATAATTTCGTAATCATCAATTTCATAGTCTTCAGGTAATTTAATATAATCAAAAGTTGAAAGAATATCTATTGCAGCTTTTATATTTTCTTGCTGCCATTCTGGAAATTTATTAATATCCGGTTCTCCTTCTGCTTCCATTAATTCATAATCTGTAATCATAAAAATTGCACCAGTTTTTTTAGAATAATAATATTTAACCTCCCTCATGCTAAGGGTGATTGCTTCTATGACATCCTCTAAAATTACTTTAGCTTTCATATATTATCACCTACTTTTAGTTTTTAATATTAAACTAAACACTTAAGATTAAATCCGTAAAATAAAAGCCGGCATATTGCAGCCGGCAAAAAGGCTTATACAAAGTTCAAATCTTATTATGAATCCAGTCTATTCAACTTTTCTTTTAGCTCAGACAACAGCTTTTTAGCCTGCTTGATCTTCTCCTCTTCAGCAATTACCTCCTGATATTTTTCTTCCAGCATCGATTTCATATTCTGAAAAGTCTTATTTTCCTTTCTAATAACCTCAGTTTCACTTAAACCTTCCTCCATTCGATCATCAAGCTTTCTATCTAGAAGCAGGATGACCTGGATCTCATCAAGGGTAAAGTGGAGACTCTTCAAATAATCAATTTCCTCAGCCTTCTTTAAATCCTTTTCAGTATACCAGCGGTTACCGTCCCTTCTTTCAGGCACTAAAAGGTCGATCTTATCATAATATCGAAGTGTATCAATACTTAACCCGGTCTTTTCAGCAAAATCACTAATTAACATCTCAAATCCCCTCCCCTGTAGTTTAACTTAATTATATATCCTGGAGTTAACTCAATGTCAAGGGGATATTTATTTGGATATTTATTTTCACTAAAAATATATAAAACAAGGCCAGGCCGCCTCCTTACCCTCCGGTTACCACCTCCGTTAAAACTATCTAAGTCATCAATAAATCTAACTAACAAGCTTTCCCTAATTTTAACCTAATTCTATCAGAGGAGGCATAAAAATTATAGAGACCTTATTTGCAATTTTAGTAAATAAACTTATTCAAGCTCAACAATTTCAACACGACGATTCATTGCCCTGCCATCTTCAGTATGATTGCTCATCACAGGTGCTGCCGGACCAACGCCAACTGAGAAAAGCTGATCCTGGCTAATCCCAAAATCATTAACAAGCCTTGCAACTACAGCCTCAGCTCTAGCCTGGGATAAATTTAAATTCATATCATAGCTGCCAACAAAATCTGTATGACCAACTACCAGATATCGCTTGCCGCTATTTTCTAATAAAAATTCTGCTATTGTAGCCAGCGCCTCTTCAGACTCAGCTTTAACCCTGGACTGACCTGTATCAAAGTAGATATCATAGATGGCAACTCTGCCATCAACCAGCAATCCCTCTTCAAGCTGGGCCATTGTCACCATGTCCATTTCCATGCCCTCTAATTCTATAATAACTATTTCAAAATAAGTATCATCGGCCTGCTGGGCAGCCCAGTGACCTTTACCAGCAGCAATAATCAGATAATTATCCACCTGATCAACTGCAACTCTGGAAACCAGGTATTCATCTAAATATCCAGGAAAACCTCCAAAACTCATAACACCAGTTGCCAGACCTCTATCCTGCCTCAGGGTTTCATAATAATCAGAGAAATCAATATCATCAACCTCAATCGATTGAGGATCTCTGGTCTTAAATAATACCTGACCATCAATATTTTCAACAGCAGCCTCGTAATTCCTTATAATCTCATAAGGAGAACGGCCTTCAGGAGCCTTCAGCCAGAATCTTCGAATATATCCTTCCACATTATTAACAGTATCTTCCCCTAAAACAACTGGCATCTCTTCAAATCCAAAATTATCAGTATAAATTAGATCACTACCCTCGTAAATTGGGACAATTCCTGGTCCATCCTCAGCCATTACTCCCAGTGAGACCCCTGTCATTATCAGCCCAACAACCAAAAAAACCACCATCAACCTGTTAAATTTCATGATATCAACCTCCCCAATTTAATATATTAAGTAAACTTTACACCTGCCTGCTAAATCCCACCACAATCAATTTATATATTTAAACTTCGCCCTAAAATATAATTATCCTGCAAATATTAATAAATATTAAATCTTTTTAAGACTTTATCTAATACAAATAAAACTATAAAGGCAATTGCAATATTGGTTAAAAAGGCCAGCACCCCGGTTGCCGCCATCAAGGCTTTTCTATCAGTTAAAATAGCACTCTGGAACATCTGAAATGCTGTAAAGAATAACATTGCCCCTAAAACCCCATAGGGGATAACCTCA
>SLSL01000265.1 GCA_007130465.1 Halanaerobiaceae bacterium
GAGTTTTAAAGAATAAGAAAGTAATAGAGTTGGATATGGGCTCACTCTTAGCCGGGGCCAAATACCGGGGTGAGTTTGAAGATAGATTGAAATCTGTCCTTAAAAAGATTAAAGAAGCAGAGGGGAAATATATCGTATTTATCGATGAGATGCATACAATAGTTGGCGCCGGTGCCAGTGAAGGTGCTATGGATGCCTCAAACCTATTAAAACCAGCATTAGCCAGAGGAGAACTCCACTGCATAGGTGCAACAACCCTGGATGAATTTAAAAAGCATATAGAAAAGGATGCCGCCCTGGAAAGAAGGTTCCAGCCTGTCCAGATCAAGGAACCAGATCTAGAAGATACTCTCTCGATTTTAAGAGGCCTCAAGGAAAAATATGAGATTCATCATGGCGTGAGAATCCAGGATAAGGCTTTAGAAGCAGCAGCCAAATTATCAGAACGGTATTTAACCGAGCGCTATCAGCCAGACAAATCAATCGACTTAATAGATGAGGCTGCAGCTAAAGTTAAAATAGATATCGATTCAATGCCCCTGGAGATCGATGAACTAAACCGCCGCTTAAGAAGACTGGAGACAGAAAGAGAAGTCTTGAAAAATGAACAGGAAGAAGGCTCTGAAGAAAAATTAGAGGAGCTCACTGAAAAGATTAACGAATTAAAAGAAAAAAGAGATCCATTAATGGCCCGCTGGAATCAGGAAAAAGACCTGATTAAAAAGGAAAAAGAATTAAAAGAAGAAATTGAAAAAGTCAAACTGGCAGCAGAAAATGCCGAAAGAGAAGCCAATTATGAAGAAGCTGCCAGATTAAAATATGGCAAACTTTCTGATTTAGAAAAAGAATTAAATCAAATCAGAGAAAAAGTTGAAGGGGACTCAGATGATCAGGATATCTTAAGAGAAGAGGTAACTGAAGAGGACATTGCCGGGATAGTAGCATCATGGACAGATATCCCTGTTCAGCAATTACTATCTTCAGAAAAAGAAAAACTATTAAAAATGGAAGAAGAATTATCTAAAAGAGTTGTCGGCCAGGATGAGGCCATAAATGCCGTAAGTAACGCCATTAGAAGGTCCAGGACCGGGCTCCAGAGCGAAGATAGACCGTTAGGTTCATTCCTTTTTATGGGCCCTACCGGTGTCGGTAAGACAGAGCTTGCCAAGACCCTGGCAGCCCATCTCTTTGATAGAGAAAAGAACCTGATCAGGCTGGACATGTCTGAATACATGGAACGCCATGCAGTCTCAAAGATGATTGGTTCTCCTCCAGGCTATGTAGGTTACGATGAAGGTGGCCAGTTAACAGAACAAATTCGCCGCCAGCCCTATTCAGTTATTCTTTTAGACGAGATCGAGAAAGCCCATCCAGATGTCTTTAATATCCTTCTCCAGATATTAGATGACGGGATTTTAACTGATAGTCATGGGAAAGAAGTTGATTTCAGAAATACAGTTATAATTATGACTTCCAATATTGGTTCAGAATATATTCAGGACTTAAATGATTATGAGAAGATCAAAGAAAAAGTTAACCAGGCATTAAAACAGACCTTTAGACCTGAATTCATCAATAGAATAGACGGCAAAATAATATTCCATAGTCTTAATGAACAGCACATCAGACAGATTGTGGAAATCAAAGTGCAGGAACTGGCCGAAAAAGTTATAGAACAGGAATTCGATCTAACTGTAACAGAGTCTGCTAAAGACCAACTTGCAGTTTTAGGATACGATCCTGTCTATGGTGCCAGGCCATTAGAAAGAGTTATCCAGAATCAAATCAAAGATAAATTGGCATTATTTATTCTAGAAGAAGAGCCTGAACAGGGCTCAGTTATTGAAATAGATTATTCAGAAAAAGATGATGATTTTATAATAAGAATTAGTTAATTTTATCCTGTTTTAGGAGGAGAGAAAATGATAGACTATCCAGCTCCAGAACTAATAATTAGTAAATGTCTTGGTTTTGCCTATTGTTATTACTCAGGCCAGAGGTTCGATATAAAATTCCTAAAAAAGCTAGGAGATTTCGTTGAATATCATCCTATCTGTCCAGAAGTTGAAATAGGTCTGCCTGTTCCCAGGCAGACCCTTCGTTTAGTTGAAGAAGGCAAAGAGATTAGACTCCGCCAGCCAGCAACTGGAGCCGACCTGACTGATAAATTAAAAGCTACCGCCCTTGATTTTTTTAAAGACAATCAAAAAATTGAGGGCTTTATCTGCAAGGAAGGCTCACCATCATGTGGCTGCAAGTCAGTTAAATTATATCCAGCCTTAAAAGATGTTGCCCCCCATAAAAAAACCGAAGGAATCTTTGCAAAAGCAGTCTTTGATTATTATGGCAATATCCCTGCTGAAAATGATGGCAGATTAAATAACCTTCAATTGAGAGAGGATTTTCTGACAGCCATCTTTACAATGGCCAGATTTAGAAAAGTAGAAAACACTCTAAAAATTAAAGATTTAATTGACTTTCATACCAGGCATAAATATCAACTGATGGCCCTATCACCTAAAAATTTAAAATTAATGGGCAGATTAACTGCAAATAATCAGGGCTTATCCACTAAAGAACTGATAGGACAATATAAAAACCTGCTTAAAGACACAATTAATCGCAGTTCAAAACCAGGTTTGCAGGAGAATGTGCTTAACCATTGTTTCGGCTATGTATCAGACGAATTAAAGAAAGAAGAAATTGAATTTTTTATGGATACTGTTAAGAAATATAGAAAAGGTATTGTTCCATTAAGTGTTCCTTTATACCTTCTAAATGGCTGGATAATAGAACAGGAAGTGGATTATCTAATAAATCAGACTTACTTTAAACCTTTTCCAGAAGAACTAATAGATCAGACCGATTCTGGTCGAAAACATAAATTAGATTAAAGGTTAAGGCAGGAGAATAACTATAAATATTGAATTATAGTTAAGTAGGATGATTAAGTAATCTTAGATGAGGTGAAAAAATGTTAGACGATTTTATGATTAGTGAATTTATAAATATTGAAGGAGAAAGGTCACTTGGTAAAGTGGCTATTATTTTAGCTATGGTAGATGATGATAGAGATGATGAATTTATTGAAGCCCTTAAGTCAGAAGGGTATTTGCCTGTTATAACTAGAGCAGGCGGAAAGGGTGAAGAAGTAAAAAATAAAGTTTTACGAAATTCCCTGGGAGCTGCAATTAAGGGAGGAGTTATTGATGAAAATGTACAGGATCAGCGAGTTTTAACCAGATCTGTAGAAAGGGCTTTAGCAGATTTTGATAGACCTATGCTGAGTATATCTGGTGCCGGAATCAAGATCGGGATTGTCAGAAAAGGTCTTCATCTTGCCGTTGGTCTCTATGGTAAATTAGGGATACCAGGTTTAAGTGTTGATCATGAGGTTTCCGGTATGGGCATTCATTATTATGGTCTGGCCGATAAAAAATAATTCTAATTAACTTTGTCAGTCTGGAAGGGGTCCTATGGAGAAATATTATCCTTTTATCTTAGAAAAATTAATGAGATTAAGTAGATTAACATATAGAATTAAAGAATATAATCGATTAGAGGCTGAGAATGCTATTAGTGATGGAGGTTTGATGCTTGGCTGGCACTGTCACCTCTGGTCTATAGTTGTAGCTCTTACCAACTATAATTATACAGCTTTGGCCAGCCAGAGTAGAGAAGGAGAAATTATCAGCCAAACATTAGAAAAATTAGGCTGGGAGGTTATTCGAGGTTCTAGTTCTTCAGGGGCTGTTAGTTCATTGAGAAAAATGTTAAAATTAGTTAGAGATGAACACCAGCTAGTTATTACTCCTGATGGGCCTAGAGGGCCTGCCAGGAAAATAAAGCTGGGAGCTGTAATGATTCAACAACGGAGTGGCTGTCCAATTATCCCAATCGGTATCGCTAATGGCTGGAAGTATACTTTCAAAAAGAGCTGGGATAATTTTGAGTTGCCTCTGCTCTTTAGCAAAATGGTAATATACTATGGTGAACCAATTAGAGATTTAGAAGATTTAGAGCGGGAAGAGGCAGCCAGAATAATCGAGGCCGGGCTTGAAAAAGCCAATACAGCTGCCGAAGAGAGGCTTTAAATAATGAAAAAAAGATTAATAAATTATCTTTTAGATATAATTAGTGGTAATAAACATGGAATTTTACCTATTATTATTAAATTCCTATTAAAACTTCTTTCTTATTTATATGGTTTTGCAGTAATAATTAGAAATTTCTTTTACGATAAAAATTTAATTAAACAGGGAAGAGTTGCTGCAAAAACCATTTCTATTGGTAATATTACAACAGGTGGTACAGGTAAAACTCCTGCAGTAGAAGCCTTTGCCACTGAGTTAAAAAATTTAGGCAATAAGATTGTAATAATTAGTAGAGGTTATAAAGGAGATAATCAAGAACCTCTGGTTGTATCAAATGGCAATAAAATTCTGGTAGGGGCTAAAATTGCAGGAGATGAAGCCTTTATGTTAGCCAACAAACTTCCAGATATTCCTGTTGTTATTTGTAGAGATAGGCTTAAGGCTGCAAACTATGTTCAAACTGAATTTAATCCAGATATTATTTTATTAGACGATAGTTTTCAGCATAGGAAAATTATTAGAGATTATGATATAGTATTAATTGATGCAACTAAACCTTTCGGCTATAATCATCTAATCCCTCGGGGTTTATTAAGAGAGAATAAAAAATCATTAAAAAGAGCAGATGGTTTCATTATAACAAGAGTTGATCAGGTAAGTGATGACAGACTACATGAGATAATTGAAGAATTAAAAAGTTATAACGATCTATCCTACATATATTTATCAAACCATGTGCCTTCACATTTGCAGAGTATAAATGGTGAAAAGCTTGGACTTAATAAATTAAAAAATAAAAATGTTATTGCCTTCAGTGGGCTAGGGAATCCCAGAGCCTTTGAAATGTCATTAAAGGAACAGGGATGTAATCTAGTTAAACATTTCATTTTTCCAGATCATCATGTTTATAGTAGAGAGGATTTTAAGCAGGTCGTTGAACAGTTTACTATTGAAAATATAGACTACCTAATAACAACTGGGAAAGATCTGGTTAAATTAGATGATTCTTTGTTAGATTTCCTGAGTATTCAAAACATAAGTTTATATAGTTTTGAAATTAAAATGGCTTTTAAAGATCAGACTGGTCAGTCTCAAAAAATTGCAGCCCATTTAATTGAAAATATTCAAGAGTAATAGACTAAGAGGTGCTAATAATGAACTCCATAGTTATAATACCTGCAAGATATAATTCAAAGAGATTTCCTGGAAAAGTAATAGCAGACTTAAATGGCAAGTCAGTGATTGAGCATGTCTATAAACGTTCGCTACAGGCTAATCTGGTTGACCAGGTTTTAGTTGCAACTGATGATAAAAGAGTTTATGATAAAGTGGATGAGTTTGGTGGTAAGGCAGTTATGACTTCACCTGATCATCAAAGTGGTTCTGACCGACTGGCTGAAGTGGCCGCAGATTTAGATGCAGACTTGATTGTCAATGTTCAGGGAGATGAACCATTGATCAGACCAGAAATGATAGATCAGGCTATTAGAATTCTTGAAAATAGTGATAATATTCTAATGTCTACCCTGGCAAGCCCTATAACTATAGTTATTGCTAAAAAACCTGATAGAGTTAAAGTTGTTTTAGGTAAAAATAATCAAGCTCTATATTTTTCAAGAGCAAAGGTACCCTTTTATAGAGATAGAGTTAAATTAGAACAAAAATACTTGCAGCATATAGGTTTATATGTATATAAAAAAGATTTCTTATTAAAATATACTGAATTAGAACCAACACCACTTGAAAAAGCAGAATCTCTGGAGCAATTAAGAGCTTTAGAGAATGGTTATAAAATTAAAGTTGGTATAACAGAGCATCATGGCCCTGGAATTGATAGGCCAGAAGATTTAAAGGAAGTTAGCAAAATTTTAAAAGATAATGGAGGGTTAAATTAAAATGGCAACTAAGGTAAGATTAAATGATAATGTAGTATTCAGTCAGAAAGAGCCATTTGTTTTAATAGCCGGCCCCTGCGTTATTGAAACAAGGGAGATGGCACTAGAAACCGCTTCTACTCTAAAAGATATCACTGATAGATTAGGAATACCTTTTGTTTTTAAATCTTCTTATGATAAAGCTAATCGTTCATCCCATAAATCCTTTAGAGGTCCTGGGCTTGATGAAGGCTTGAATATATTAGCAGAAGTTAAAGACAAATTAAATATACCGGTTCTTTCTGATGTTCATTCGCCAAAAGAGGCAGAAATCGCTGGTAAAGTTTTAGATATCATCCAAATCCCGGCCTTTCTATGCCGCCAGACAGATTTAGTACTGGCAGTTGGAGAGACAGGAAAAGTAGTTAATGTCAAAAAAGGCCAGTTCCTTGCCCCCTGGGATATTGACCAGGTTGTAGAAAAGATAGAAAGTACTGGCAATTATAAGATTCTTTTAACAGAAAGAGGGGTAAGTTTTGGCTATAATAATTTAGTATCAGACTTTCGCTCTTTAATAAGAATGGCTGAGACCGGGTATCCAGTAGTCTTTGATGTAACCCATAGTGTTCAGCTGCCAGGAGCTGCCGGCGATAGTTCAGGAGGAGAAAAGGAATATGCACCGGCACTGGCCAGGTCAGCTACAGCTGTTGGCATTTCCAGTTTATTTATTGAAACCCATCCGACACCATCGGAGGCTTTAAGTGATAGTGCAACTATGATTCCTCTTAATAAAATGGAAACTTTATTAAAAGAGATTAAAGCATTTGATGATCTTAAAAAAGGTATATAGAAAGGTGTTTCTCTAATAATGGTTAGAAAAAATATTGATCTAAATAAAATTGAAGAAGCTTTAAATCAGGCCCGGCAGGTATTGCTGAATGAAGCTGCTGCTGTTAAAAGCCTGGCAGAAGAAATTAATGGCAAGTTCACAGAATTCCTTTCAGGAATTTATTTATCTGAAGGCAGAATTCTTGTAACAGGAGTGGGGAAGTCAGGATTAATTGCTCGTAAGATAGCTGCCACCTTTTCCAGCACAGGCAGCCCTGCTTATTTTGTCCATGCCGGAGAAGCTCTCCACGGCGACCTCGGTATGGTTACTGGAGAAGATATCATGCTTGCAATTTCAAATAGTGGAGAGACTGAAGAAATAATAAAGCTGATCCCATCGATCAAAAGGATAGGCGCTAAACTATATCTAATTACATCTAATCCAGGATCCACACTGGCCAATCAGGCTGACCTGGTTATTTCTACAGGTGTTACAGGAGAAGCCTGTCATTTAGATCTTGCCCCAACGACATCAACAACAGCCTCTCTTGCCTTAGGCGATGCCCTGGCAGTTTCCCTGGCAAACCTTAACGGGCTGACAGAAGAAGACTTTGCCCTTTATCACCCAGCAGGAAGCCTGGGAAGAAAACTATTAACTACAGTAAAAGATGTCCTGGAAATCAGGAGCCAGAACCCAAAGATTAAAGCAGAAGCAACAGTTCAGCAGGCACTTTTTGCAATGACTGAGAGTAGAATGGGTTCAACAGCCGTTATAAACCAGGAAGGTGTCCTGATTGGCATAGTTACTGATGGCGATATCAGAAGGGCAGTTAAATCACAAAATAAAGATCTTCTTAACTCAAAAGTTTCTGATATTATGACAGTAGATCCTGAGACAATTGGTGAAGAGAAATTGGCTGCTGAAGCCTTAAAATTGATGGAACAAAAAGAGATAAACCATCTGCCGATAATAGACGAGAATGGCTGCCCCCTTGGGATGGTCAATTTCCAGGATCTATTAAGAGCCAAGGTCTGGTAATATGAAAAAAATTAAGACTTTACTAATTTCATTCATTTTTCGTATACTATATTCTTTTTTAAATCTAATTCCACTAAGTTTTGCTGAGAAAATTGGCATAGCTATTGGTAAATTATTATATTACTTTAAAATAAGAAAAAAAGTTGCAAGCTCTAATTTAGTTTTAGCCCTAGGGGATAAATACTCTTCAGAGGAAATAGAGAAGATTCTAAAGAATACATATATTCATTTTGGCCAGGTTTTAATTGAATTTTTTCTGATAGAAAAATTAAATAGTAAAGAATTTAAGCAGAACATCGAGATTGATAACCCTGATAAGTTAAAGGAGTTAATAGATTCCGACCAGGGAATAATTTTTTATACAGCCCATTTTGGGAACTGGGAATGGCTGGCAGCCATAATAACCAGACATGCCAAAAATTTACTCTCATTAGAAAAGAAACAGCGCTTAGCTGACTTAGGGAATACAATAAATCATATTCGCAAGAATGTTGGTATCGAGACCACAACTGCTACCAGCAGAGGCTTAATTAAAATATATAAAAATCTTAAGTTAGGTAATTCAACAGTGATATTAGGAGATCAGCACGCAAGTGGCCAGCCCCATGTAATGGATTTTTTTGGCCAGCCAGCCAGTATTCATCGAGGGGCAGTAAGACTGGCTGCTAAAACTAATGCAGTTATCTTGCCAATTTTTATTTATAGACAAGGATTTGCAAAATATAAAGTTCAGATAGACAACATTGTTGAAGTTCCCCAGGGTATCAGAAAGGCTGACGAACCCAAATATCTAGATACTTTATTAAGATCAACAGAAGAGGCGATCAAGAAATCTCCTGAACAATGGTTATGGTTCCATAAACGCTGGAAAGTTGATAGAGGTGAAAGCTAAATGAAATCTCTGTTTTACTTTGTTTATAACTTGATTATGTTTTTATCTGCTATTTTTATCTTGGCTCCCTATCTCATTTATTTAACTATCCAGGGTAGGTTTTTGGAGATTAGAGAAAGGCTAGGTTTTTTAAATGACCGTCAGTTCAATAAGACCCGGGGCAAACAGGTTATCTGGATCCAGGCTGCCTCTGTTGGAGAAGTTAAGGTAGCCGATCAACTAATAAAAGAAATTAAATCTGAGTCAGAGCAAAATTACTTTTTTGTTTTAACTGTCATGACTCCAACCGGAAGATCGCTTGCTATTAAAGATTTATCAGGGATTGATATTATTTCATATCTCCCCTTTGATTTTTATCCTTTTATAAAATTTTTCATTAAGAGGCTCCAGCCAGATCTATTATTACTAATAGAAACAGAATTATGGCCTACCCTTATTAGTGAAGCATCAGCTAATGGCATTAAAATTGGCTTAGTTAACGGCCGAGTAAGTGATAAGAGTTATCCAAATTATAAAAGATTAAAATTTTTCTTTAAACCTCTGTTAAGATTAATTGACATGTTTTATATGCAGAGTTCAACGGATTCTAAAAGGATAGTTGAACTTGGAGCCAACTCTGATAATGTAGAAAATATGGTTAACTTAAAATATGCAGGAGCCTTAAATTCAGATAACTCACCTGTCAGGGAATACAGTTTCTCAGATAAGAAAATATTTGTGGCAGGCAGCAGCCATCCACCAGAAGAAAAAGAGTTAATTGAGATTTATAAGAATCTTGATAAATCAATAAAGCCATTACTTATTCTTGCTCCCAGACATATTGAAAGAAGGCCTGAAATAGAAGATTTATTAAAGAGAAACTCATTAAATTATCAACTCTGGTCTGAACTAAATGAAAAACCAGACCTACCAGCTGAGATAGAAATTATTCTAGTAGATACTATTGGAGATTTAACTGAAATATATTCCTATGCAGACCTGGCCTTTATTGGCGGTACAATAGCTGATGTCGGTGGCCATAACTTTTTAGAACCCTTAAGCTATAAGGTACCAGTATTGGTCGGGCCCAGGCAGTCGAATATAAAAAGTCTTCTTAAAGATTTTGAAGATGGCAAGGGGATTCATTATTTTAAAGACAATAAAGAACTGGCAGCAAAAATAAATCGACTTTTATCAGACCGAATTTTAATTAATGAATCCGGTAAATCCGGTCATCTTAAATTACAGGAGAAAGCCAGGGAGATTAACAAACTTACAGATTCAATTTTAAGACTGTTACCACTTGGCCCTGGGGAAAAGAAACTTTTATTTATCAGACTGAGTGCAATCGGAGATATAGTCCATACCTTACCGGCCTTCTCTCTGCTCAAAGAAAGAAGGCCAGGATACAAGTTTCACTGGCTGGTAGAAGAACTGACAGCCCCCCTGCTCCAGCATCATACTGAAATCAATAAAGTTAAGGTATTACCAAAAAGCAAATGGCGGGGCAGAGACAAATTACCTCTAACCGCAAGGCTAATAACATTTAACGACTGGATAAAAAGATTAAAGAAAGAGGAATATGACTTGACCTTTGATATTCATGGAATTTTTAAAGGCGCCATGCCAGCCTATTTGACTAAACCAGATCGGACTTATGGACCTGCCCGGGGAAAAGAAGCAAGCAGTTTATTATATCAAAGAAGATTTAAGGGTACCGGGAAAAAAGTTCACCAGATAGAAAAGTATCTGTCAGAGGTAGCTAATGCCCTTGGAATTGAATTAGATAGCAAATATAAGATAGAATATGGTCTTTCATTGCCTGCTGATTGGTATAGCAATATTCCTGATAGGCTTTTAAATGAAACTTTTATTATAATTCACCCAAAATCCAGCTGGTCAAGTAAAGACTGGCCCTTAGAAAGATATTTTAATCTAGTAGAGGAATTTCTGAATAAAGGTATAAATATAGTTATAAGTGGAGGGCCAGCAGAAGACGGTGAATTAGCTGCCAGGTTTGGACCCTTAATTAATAAAAATAGGTCTAGAGATCAAAATGGAGAGATTTTTAACCTGGCCGGGGAACTAAGCTTAATAGAACAATATGGACTCTCTAAAATATCAAACCTTTTTATCGGTGGTGACACAGGACCACTCCATCTAGCCGCAGCCTCAGGAACCAGGTGTCTGGCCCTGATGGGGCCAACAGATCCTATTACCCATGGGCCATATGGTGAAGGCAATCTAGTAATCCATAAAAAAGAACTGGTCTGTATTAACTGTTGGGAAAGGAAATGTCCACTTAAAACTAATCGCTGCATGGATGATATAACTGTCCAGGAAGTTAAAGAAACAGCTCTTAAATTATTCTCAAAAACTCTTAAATATCAAGATGAGGAGGAATTATAATCAAAGCATTAAAGAGAGAATTTCAAGCAACAGATAGGATCCTGATTATAAACCTTCTTTATCTTGGAGATCTGGTCTTTTCTCTACCCCTTTTAAAAGCCATTAAAGATTCCAGACCAGATTTAAAACTAACTTTAATAGCCAACTCAAATTTTATAGACTTACCCCGGCAGCTGGATTTTATAGATAGAACTTTAAGTTACAATAAAGGCTGGCCTTTAAATAAATCATTTCGCTTTGCCA
>SLSL01000134.1 GCA_007130465.1 Halanaerobiaceae bacterium
CTGCCAGTCTTACAGCCTGTTGATGAGGATGGTAAGTATACGACAACTCCATGGGAAGGGCAGTTTGTAATGGATGCCAATGAGGATATTGTTGAATGGTTGATTGAGAATGATAAGCTGGTTAGAAGCCAGAAGATGGACCATAATTACCCTCATTGCTGGCGTTGTGATACTCCGTTGCTCTATTATGCCCGGGGTAGCTGGTATATTGAGATGACTAAATTAAAGGATAAGTTGATTGAAAATAATAATGGAGTTGACTGGTATCCAGATTATGTTGGTGAGAAGCGGTTCGGAAATTGGCTTGATAACCTAAAGGACTGGGCTATTTCCAGGAATAGATACTGGGGAACACCATTAAATATCTGGAAATGTGACTGTGGTGAGCTGACATCTGTTGGTTCAATTGCTGAACTTCAAGAGAAGGCGATTGAGGATGTCGCTGATGATATTGAGCTTCACAGGCCGTATGTCGATGATATTCATTTTGAATGTCCGAGCTGTGATGGTGAAATGACCAGGGTTGAAGAGGTTATTGATTGCTGGTTTGATAGTGGCTCGATGCCATTTGCCCAGCAACATTATCCTTTTGAGAATCAGGAGCGATTTGAAGAACAGTTCCCGGCTGACTTTATCTGTGAGGGGATTGACCAGACCAGAGGCTGGTTCTATTCCTTGCTGGCAATTTCAACATTTGTTACCGGTGAATCACCATATAAGCGGGTGCTGGTTAATGATTTGATCCTTGATTCTGAAGGCAAGAAAATGTCAAAATCTAAGGGGAATACTGTTGATCCATTTGAGCTTTTTGATGAATATGGTGCAGATATTCTCCGCTGGTATCTACTCCATGTCTCACCTCCATGGACACCAACAAGGTTTGATATTGAGGGACTTCATGAAGTAGATAGTAAGTTTTACAGGACTTTAAAGAATGTCTATTATTTCTTCCAGTTATATGCCAATACTGATGAGATCGATCCGAGAGGTTTTGAGATACCTGTTGAAGATAGAAGCAGAATTGATCGCTGGGTTCTATCAAGGTATAATAATATGATCGATCAGGTTGAGGCTGAGATGGAGAATTATGATCTGACCAGTGCTGTTAGATTGATTCAGAGCTTTGTTGATGAGGATTTATCTAACTGGTATATCCGTCGTTCCAGGCGTCGTTTCTGGGCTGATGAGAAAGATACTGATAAGAAATCTGTTTATCTAACAACCTATGAAATATTAACTGGTTTAACTAAATTGATTGCTCCATTTGTTCCTTTTCTTTCGGAAGAACTCTATCAGCTATTGACTGATGGCAAGTCTGTTCATCTTGAAGATTATCCTGAGGCTGATCATGACTTAATTGATAGTCGTTTAGAAGAGAAGATGGGGCTGGTTAGAGAGCTGGTAACATTAGGTAGATCTGCCAGAGAGGCAGAAGAATTAAAGGTTAGACAGCCGATTGCTCAGGTACTGGTGGATGGCCGTCATGAGGAATTGATTTCTGATCTGGTACCATTAATGAAAGAAGAATTAAATGTTAAAGAGGTTGTCTTTACTGATGAGCTAGGTGAATATATGGAATATAGCTTAAAGCCTAATTTCCAGCTGGTTGGACCTAAACTTAGAGATAAGGTAAAGGTATTTGCCTCTAAATTACAGGAACTTGATGCCAGCGAGACTGCTAAGGCTTTAGAAAATGGCGAAGAGATTACTGTTGATCTTGACGGTGAAGATTTTACTTTCACTGAAGAGGATGTAATTATTAATATCAGTAATCTTGAAGGCTTTACTGTTGGTATGGAAAACAATGCCTTTATAATCCTTGATACCAGGCTAACTCCAGAGCTAAAGGCTGAAGGTTTTGCCAGGGAGTTTGTTTCTAAAGTTCAGCAGATGCGGAAAGCCAACGATTATGAGATGCTGGATAGGATTGAGATCGAATATGATAGCGATGAAGAGATCCAGTCAGCTGTAGCTGATTTTGAGGATTATATAAAGGATGAGACATTAGCTGACAGTATTGAGTATATTGAAGGTCTGGATGCCGGTGAGGATTATGATTTAAATGGCCATGCTGCTAAAATAAAAGTTAAAAAGATATAATTAATATATAAAGAGATGAAAGGGGGCTTAGTTGAACTGATTTTTGTCAGGCTGCCCTCTTTTATTTTACCTATTTAAAATTTGTAAATATTATGATATAATTTACTTAGTTAAAATAAGAAAATGATTATAATAGGGAGGGTTTTGATGCAGGCATCTAATCTTGTTGAATTATTATCTTTTTATGGTTTGAGGTTTATCTTTGCAGTTATATTGTTCTTTGTTGGTTGGTTCTTGATTAAATTGATCGTGAAGATGGCTGATAAAGGTCTTGAAAGAAGGTTTGAACCGACTCTAACAAGATTTACAGTCGCTTTATTAAAAGTAGTTTTAATTATACTTTTAGTTATTACTGCTGCTTCCACTGTTGGCATTGAGATGACATCATTTATTGCAATTCTTGGTGCAGCCGGTTTTGCTGTTGGTTTTGCTCTGCAGGGAAGTCTGGCAAACTTTGCTGGTGGGGTTTTATTATTAATCTTTCATCCATTTAGAGTAGGGGATTTTATTGATACTGGTAATCATATGGGGAAGGTTATTGAGATTCAGCTCTTATATACAATAATGAATACTAGAGATAATAAAAGGGTTTATATTCCAAATGGCTCGCTGGCTAATAATAGTATAACTAATTTTAGTTCGAATGAAGAGAGAAGAGTTGATCTTGTTTTTGGTATAGGCTATGATGATGATTTTGAAGAGGCTAAAGATATTATTAAAGATATTATTGCTGGCAATGATAAAATTCTATCAGATCCTGAGCCGGTAGTTAGAGTTGGAGAACATGCTGATAGTTC
>SLSL01000225.1 GCA_007130465.1 Halanaerobiaceae bacterium
AAATTAGGATCATTCTCACTATGGTAATCAATTCTTTCTTCTAAAAAATTAATTATTTTTTCATTAACAAATATATCTAGAATATTTTTCTCTAAAACATCATTTTTCTTTTTTTCTAATATGCTTAAAAATGTTGGGTTAACATAGTTGATTTTATTATCATTTAAAATACAGACTCCTATAGGTGTATCCTGAGAGAGTGATCTATAAATTTTTTCAGATAAATTTAAAGTTATCCCACTAATTTTCAGCAATTTCTCTATTGTATATCTTATATATTCCTTCCTGGAAGGCACCTCAATGACTTCATCAATAAGGGAAAGAACTTTTTCGCCTAACTGTTTAATTGTTTTATTTGTTATTAAAACAACTGGAAGATTTATCTTTGGTATTTCCTCTTTTTTTACTAACTCTATAAACTTTCTTTTGTGTTTAACCAAAGCCCCTTCATCTACAACTATAAGATCAAAAAGTTCTTCAGGAAAATCAAACCCTTTACTTTCAAGGATTTGATAATCTTCCTGTAAAATTTTCTGAAGTATTTTTTTATTCTCTTGATGCTCCATAAGCACAAGTATTTTAGCTTTATCATCTAAATTTATTTTATTTTTTCGTTCTATATTTTTAGGCATTAACAGCACTCCATTTTGAGTTATTATATTTAATTAATCAATTCCGGGTTACCAGAGAGTATCCCTCTTAATCCCTCTAATGGTTCTCCTACTTTAATGCCAGAACCTGTAATTTCAAATTGTCTTAATCTATTTTCAAAATCACTCATTCTCTTTTTTAGAATACCGATTGCTTTTTGCAACTCTCCATTCAGTTCCAGATGTCTTAAAAATATTATATTATCACTTAAATAGCTTGATTTATTATCAGTAACTCGAAAATCTCCGGTTATATCTTTAACCTCATTAATTAATATTACACTAATATTATAGCTTTTTAGATACTGTAATAAATTGTACAGTAACTTATTTGTATTGCTAAAGTTTTCGTCTTCCAGCAACATATAAAAACCAGTAATACTATCTAGCATTAATAGTGAAATATCATTTTCTTCTATATCTCTTCTAACTAATTGAAGAAACTCATTTAAAGTATAGTTAATCGGATTAATTTCTTTAATAAATAATTCTTTCTTATCAACCATATCTTTAACAGGAATATTTATATTAGACAATCTCTCTTTTAAAGATTCTTCCGGTTCTTCAAAGGTATATAAAATTGATTGACCTGTTTGACTATTATTAGTTATAAACTGGGCGCCTAGAGTTGTTTTACCTGCTCCAGTTGGCCCTGTAATTATTGTTGATGTCCCTCTTTCTAAGCCTCCGAAGAGCATTTTATCTATTTCAGGTATTCCTGAGGAAAGTTTTTCCTGGGAAACTGTCTTTTTAATATAATTTCCTTCTAAATTAGTAAAAATTTCAATACCGTTATCGGTGAATTTCATTGAATGTTTGCCTTTTTTAATAGAAGTACCTCGCATTTTACTTACAGAAATGGTATGGAGCGAAGATTCTTCTAATTTTAAATTTATTACTCCATCTACCAGGAACTGTAGATCATCATCAGGATTACTGTCACTGGCTTCTGAAGTTAAGACCATAGTTGAATTAAATTTCATAGTAAACTGCATTAGAGAAAGAAATTGTTTGCGAAATTTAAATTTATCTGTGGCCAGATATTTTAGCTGAGTAATGCCATCAAAAAATATCCGATCAGGCTCTATTTTTTCGATTGCTCTACTGATCTTTTCTAAAAGTGGTTTTTGTTCTATTTGATCCGAAGCCAGTATATCATAATCTTTGCCTTCCTGAAAAAAGTCTGCATCTGGATTTAAGTCTAAAAAATTAACTTTATCTAAATCAAAACCAAAGTTCTCTGCATTCTGCTTTATTTTTTCTGCTGGTTCAATAAAAGTTACAAATAAAACATCTTCATCGTTTTTAATACCTTCCAGCAAGAAATGCAAACCCAAAGTGGTTTTACCGGTACCGGGACCACCTCTAATAAGATAAACACGATTTGATATTAAACCGCCATTGAGAATTTCATCCATGCCAAAAATCCCTGTAGAATTACGTTCATTATTGGTCATTGCATTTCCTCCTATATATAATTTATATGAATATTACAAAATATTTATGAACTATAGACTACAATAACTTAATTTTAATTATTACAAGTTTAAAAATGCAGAGTATATTGATTAAGAATAACATGCTTTTTTAGTTTTTACAAATAATACAAAAATATGTAAATGAAAACCCCTCACTCATTTAAAGAAACAAGTGAGGGTTTAGACTTCTTAATATTACTTTGATTTAAAAATCTATTTCCACTGTGGCCCGCTGGGTATGTCTCTGCATAAAGCTATCGTTATCACTATGAAAAGCTACTATCACTTCATAAGTCTCGCCTGGCTCTATATCATATCTTGAATCTCCATCCAGAGGAATAATGAATTCTGCGATTGAGCTATCTTCTTCTCGCTCTCCTGTGCTTTCTGTTATATAGATTTCATCAATCTCTTCATGGCTGGTAGGAGAAGTTCCAATATGCTCTTCTAACTGAAAATTGTCTTCTCCATCAAAACCAGCAATTATAATTTTAGCCTCATTCATCCTGGTTGTAGCATCAAATCCGACTGATAACCAGCCGCTACCAGGGCTTTCTAACATCATATGGAGCTGATCTTCATCTTCATTAAATTCCCAGTATACATCAAGTCCGATATCTGCGCTATAAAAGTTGGTATAAGTTAGATCATCTGTGAGTAAGCTTTCCTGAGCTACTTCTGCTTCTTCATCAGCAACATCATTATTATTAGCATTGTTATTGTTACAGCCAGCGATAATCAACGGCACCAGTATCAGGACACAAA
>SLSL01000083.1 GCA_007130465.1 Halanaerobiaceae bacterium
TTAAAATCTCTTCTGCTTTATTCTCAACTTCATACTTAGAGCCAAAAGGATCAATACCTGACTCCTTTAGTTCTTCTAAATGATTCAATCTTTCGGCCATCAGTTTATTTACTTCATTCAAATCTTCCATCTATAGCACTCCCTAATTAATTTTAATTGATAAGATCTTATATCTTGTAACTCCTCCTGGAGTTTGAACTTCAACTTCTTCATCTATGCTCTTTCCTAAAATTGCCTTCCCTATTGGAGATTCATTAGATATTTTACATTCTAAAGGATCAGCTTCTGCTGAACCAACGATTTTATAATTAAAAATCTTATTATTATCCAAATCTTTAAGCTCTACTGTAGTACCTAAATTAACTGTATGCTCATCAATTTCATCTTTCTTAATAACCCTTGCATTAGCAAGAGTCTTTTCAATCTTTTTAATCCGACCTTCAATAAAAGCCTGCTCATTTTTAGCTTCATCATATTCTGAATTCTCACTAATATCCCCAAAATCTCTTGCGGTCTTGATCCTTTTGGCAACTTCTCTTCTTTCAATTTTAATCAGATGTTCCAGCTCTTCCTCTAGATTTTCATAACCTTCTTCAGTAATAAGAGTTTCTTCTGTCATAGTAGTAGCTCCTTTATAATCATTTTATATTAAAAACATGAATAAATAATTCCTGAACATGAATTAACAATTAGTTTTTATTATAAATCAATAAATAATATATGTCAAGAATCCTAAGCTTAACCATAAAAATTTAATTGCTTTGAATTAACTTTAGATATTCATTTAATTCTTCTATCAATCCCACCATATCTGAAATTGAGTTTATCTTATCTCTCTGTCGGGCCGAATAAGGCATCCCTTTAATATACCAGGCAAGATGTTTTCTCATCAAAGGAACTGCTGAATCTTCACCATAATATGATACAGCCAACTTTAAATGTCTAGTTGCCATTTCAATTCTCTCTTCATAATTCGGGCTTGCCAGCCTAACTCCTTCTTTTAAATAACAATCTATCTCTTTAACCAACCAGGGATATCCCTGAATACCTCTAGCAACCATAACCCCACTAACGCCCGTCTTATCTATCATATCCTTAGCATCTTCAGCAGAAAAAACATCGCCGTTTCCTACGACAGGTATCTCCAGTTGATCAACCACATCTGAGATTATCGACCAATCAGCCTTGCCAGAATAAAACTCTTCCCTTGTCCGGCCATGAACAGTCAATAAAGCTGCTCCAGCCTCTTCCGCAGCCCTGGCAACCTCAACCCCGGTCAAATAATCATCATCCCAGCCTTTACGGATCTTAACAGTCACAGGTATCTCGCAATTATCAACAGTCTCAGAAACCATTTTATAAACCTTATCTGGTTCACGCATTAATGCCGAACCTGCCCCATTATTAACTACTTTAGGCGCCGGACAACCAAAATTCAAATCAATCAGATCAGGCCGATATTCTTCCTCAACCCTGGCTGCAGCATCAGCAACTACACCTGGATCATCGCCAAATACCTGAACTCCGATTAATCCTCCCTGTCGATCAAATTTAACCAGGTCATGGGTATTACGATTCCCCTGCAACAACCCCATAGAACTAACCATCTCAGTAAATACTAACTCTGCCCCTAACTCCCTTAAAATCTGTCGATACGGGTAATCAGTAACTCCAGCCATTGGAGCAGGAAAGACCATTGATTCTACTTTTAAATCACCTATCTCAATCATTATCATCACCTGTTAAACCATTAATCTTCGCTAAATGAAATAAGCCATCAAGTGTTAGAAACTCATCAATAACATCAATTTCAGCTATTTCATAACCTATCTCCTTAACAAAACCACCAGTCCCAATAACCATGGCATCAACACCAAGTTCTTCCTCAAATCTTCGTATTAAACCTTCAACCTGGCCAATAAAGCCAAAATATATTCCAGATTTAAGACTATCTTCAGTATTCTTGCCAATAGCCTTTGACGGCTTGTTAACCTCTATTTTAGGCAATTTATCAGCCTTATTAAACAGTGCCTCAGTAGAAATTTCAATACCAGGAGCTATAGCCCCTCCAAGATAAGAACCATCTGCAGATACAGCACAGATAGTAGTTGCTGTCCCAAAATCAACTATTATTAAAGGAGGAGAATATTTAGATTTAGCAGCAATAGCATTAACTATTCTATCTGAACCAACCTCTCTTGGATTATCAGTTCTTATATTAATCCCAGTCTTAATCCCAGGCCCAACAGTTAATAGATTTGCCTCAAAATACTCATCAGTCATCTCTTTTAAAGAGCCCATAACAGTCGGAACTACTGAAGATATAATTATACTCTCAACCTCTTCAAGATTAAAACCTAAAGAAGCAAACAAATTCATTAATATTACACCATACTCATCAGAGGTTTTATCTTTATCCGTTGCAATCCGCCAGTCATTTAATAATTGGCCATCACTATATAAACCAATGAATATATTACTATTCCCTACATCAAGAGTTAATATCAACTTCTATAACCTCCCTCTATCACAGACACCTCTCCTGAAGATACAACCAGTCTATCTCCATTCACTTTCTCCAGGATTAAATTACCCTGGCCGTCAATATCAGCTACTTCACCTTCAATAACATCTCTATCAGATTTTACTTTTATTTCCTGGCCAATAATTCCAAGCCTTTCTTTCCACTTTTCAATATAATCAATCCCACCTATAATAAACTCTGTGTATAATCTATCAAATTCAATTAATATATCAATTAAAAACCTTTTATTATCAACAGCTTCACCATTATATAAAAATAGTGACCCAGCTTTTTTATTTAATCCATCAGGAAAGCTTTTTTGATTGGTATTACAGCCTACACCAATAATAACCTCTTTAATCAA
>SLSL01000150.1 GCA_007130465.1 Halanaerobiaceae bacterium
GAGGGATGCTTTTTTATTAGATAGGGGCCAGGCCTCAAAGTCAGATAGGGCAAGTGAAAATAGAGTATTTAATATTGATATGTTATCAGCCAGGCAGAAAGAAGCTGTAATTGAAGCAGAGGCTGCAGATGAATTTTATTTAATTGCAGGACCTGCTGGAAGTGGCAAGACTACTGTGATTTCTGAGATTATATTAAATTCATTAAAGGCTGGAGAGAAGGTACTGGTATTATCGAAATTTAATTCGACCCTTGATAAATTATTTGATTTTATTGAGACTGAGTTTCAGGGCAAGAGGATAGGGAGAACCGGGCTTTATAATCAGAATAACTGGTTTGGAAATAATAAAGATGATTTAGATATTTTGCTGGCTAATCCTCTGGACCAAGATGATATTAAAGATTCTGGTCGATTTGATCTTGTAATCTTTGAAGATAGTTATCTTTTCACAGAGGCTGAATTTATTGATCCTATTGCAATCAGTAAGAAGGCAATAATATCTGGAGACTTACATGGTATAAAAGCTGAATCGCTGGCTATAGATAATTATAAAGGCCTGGAAGAAGAATTAAGTTTTTTTGCTAAAAAATATAATGCTGTACCTGACAGCCTAAAAACCTGGCTTACTGAGGAGTATCGTTATTCTTCAGTTATAAATGACTTTATAAGTAAGCATATTTATTCTGATGAAAGGATTTTAAACAGAAAAAGTAATCATAGTGATAAATTTAATCTGGATAAATATAGTTTCACTGAGGCGCATCCTCTTATAAAGCTTTTTGATTCAGATATGGATTATATCTTTCTTGATACCAGTAATTATCAATCTGAAGAGAAG
The DNA here is from genome assembly GCA_007130465.1 of Halanaerobiaceae bacterium. GTDB lineage: Bacteria > Bacillota > Halanaerobiia > Halanaerobiales > Halarsenatibacteraceae > Halonatronomonas. The sequence continues at coordinate 839 of SLSL01000150.1, forward strand.
AAAATTGAAGGTTTAAAGGATTATTATAATAGGTTTGAAGCAGATATTGTTGAAGAGGCTGTTGAACTTTTAATTAATGCAGGTTATGAAGCTGATGAGATAGGAGTTATTTCTCCCTTTAATTATCAGGTTATTGAGATTAAGAAACGACTGGTTAATTATGGGGTTAAAGTTGAAACTCCATATAATTTTCAGGGGGAAGAAAGAGAAATTATTCTGATATCAACAGTAAGAAGTAATCAGAATGAATATCTTGGAAGGTTAAAGGATATAGAAGAACTTTATATTAGTTTGACCCGGTCTAAAGAAAGAACAATAATAGTTGGTAATGCCCTCACATTAAATTGTAATTGGATTTACAGGAGGTTATTGGATAATATTGATATAAAGAAGGTCTAAGCTATTGACAGACGGTTATTGCTGTTATATACTAGAAGTGTGTGTATTATAGCTTTTAGATGGGGGTGAGGGCCGTTGGCCAATTATGATCAGGAAAGATTTAATATGTCGATGAATATGATTAGAGAATTTAACAATAAGATCCTTCAAAATAAGGCTAATAATCATAGCGATTTCTTCCAAAAATCTGTGAGGATGTATATCTGCCAGAAGAAGAGGGAAGAGATCAAAGAAAAATTAAAATGTGGTTATCAGGAGATGGGCGAGTTGAATCGCAAGATGGCTGACGAAGGCTTTCTAAATTTATGTGAGACCTTTTCATGCTATGAGGATAGCCTAGCGGAGTGTGAGTGACATGGATGTTTTTAGAGGAGATGTATTTTATGCTAAGCTGGATCCGGCCATAGGTTCCGAACAGAAAGGGACCAGGCCGGTTGTCATTATCCAGAATGATATCGGCAACCGGTATAGTCCTACAGTAATTGTTTCTGCAATTACATCTAAGATTAGGAAGGCAAAGTTGCCAACTCATGTTGAAATTGCTGCTGGTGATAGTGAGTTAGATAAAGATTCAGTTATTTTACTGGAACAGATCAGAACGCTGGACAAGAAAAGATTAGAAAGAAAGATTACCAGATTGGCTCCGGAGATTATTGAAGAGGTAAATAAAGCTATTGAGATTAGTCTGGGTCTGGTCGATTTGTAGATTTACATATTACATAATTTGCCCTTGTTAAGAGGGCTTTTTTCTTGTTTGAAATGTTCTGAAAAATAAAATATCTTATTAGGAGGAGAAAATTTTGTACGAAGAGCTTGTTAATGTATATCGTGACGAACTGGTTGAGTCTATTCATAATGGAGCTATAGCTGTTGTTTCTCCTGATGGTAAAGAAATTGCTTCAGTGGGCCAACCTGAGCAGAAGACTTACTGGAGATCAGCAGCTAAGCCGATTCAGGCTATTCCGATAGTTGCTGATGGAGTTGCTGATTATTATGATTTTACTGCTCAGGAGATTGCGGTTATGTCAGCATCCCATAGTGGTGAAGAATTACATATTGAATTGGTTAGAAGTATTTTAGATAAGATTGGGCTGGATGAGACTGCTTTAAAATGTGGAACCCATTATCCCTATAATAAAGTGGCTAAAGAGAAGCTAGTCTCTGCTGATAAGGAGCCGACAGAGATATACAATAATTGCTCTGGTAAACATTCAGGCCTGCTGGCACTCTGCAAGTATAATGATTGGGATATTGATAATTATTTTGCTTTAGAGCATCCTCTGCAGCAGACTTTATTAAAATATATTGCTTTATTAACTGGTGTTAAAAAGGATGAGATTATTACCGGTGAGGATGGCTGTGGGGTTGTGGTCTATGGCCTGCCGATTACTAGAATGGCAAGGGCCTATGCCAGACTGGCCAATCCTGAATATCTGCCTGCTGACTTAGAGCCGGCAGTTGCCAGAATTAGGGATGCTATGATTAAGAACCCTGAAGTTGTTGGTGGGACTGGAAGGTTTAATACTGATTTAATGGAGGTGGCTGGAGAATATCTGGTGGCCAAAGGCGGAGCTGAAGGAGTCTTTTCTCTGGGAATCATGGGCGGCCCAGGGATTACAATTAAAATAGGTGATGGTAATAAAC
>SLSL01000072.1 GCA_007130465.1 Halanaerobiaceae bacterium
AGTTGTAAATTTATTTCCTGAAAGGGTTTCTCCTGGGTTAGGCAACCTGGGACAATCTACAACATAATCCATATTGATTGAACCGATAACTACAATCTTTTTCATATTCTAATATCCCACCTTTTAATATAAAAATACACCAGATCAAATTTCTGCCAGACCTGGTGTTAATGCTATTGTCATAAAATTTCTATTTAATTTTAATTCCCTGATCTGTTATGTCGATTATCTGTTCCTTATAAAGACCGCCGATAGCCTTTTTAAAGGTACCTTTACTCATCTCCAGCTCATATTTAATTGCGCCTGGAGAGCTGTCATCGTTAAGAGGAAGAAAGCCATCTTCTTCTTTTAAGCGCTCAAGTATTTTCTGCTTGGCATCTTCAACTCTACCATAACCAATCTTTCTTAAGCTAACATCAATCTTATTGTCATCTCTAATCTTTTTAATATAACCTTTTGTTCGCTCGCCGACATGAACCTGCTTATATACATCTTCTTCATAAACCAGGCCATAATATTTATCATTTATAATCACTCTTATACCGAGATCTGTAAAGCGGTCAATTAAAATATCTACTTCATCACCCTGGCTAAAATCTACATTTTCCGGGGCATCTTCTATATCTATATCTGCCATTATTAAATCACCTCAATCAATTACTTTAACTAAAAATATATGCAACATGTTTTTGAAATAATGAGATTTCATATACTTTGTGAACCAAACTCTCAAAAATAGACTTTTTATTTTCACCTAAGTAATTCTGAAAATAAAATACCTCTTTCTGAGTATGGGCATCACTCCCAAAAACTATCTGCTTATTAAATTTATTCTGGAGTTTCCTGGCAGTTTTATTCTGTTTTTTAGTTAGAGTATTATTATGAATCTCTATGCCATCAACTCTTCCAATTACCTCATAGATATAATCTTTATTATTGATAAAATTCTTCTGAAGATATCCATTAATATGGGGTATTGCTATGAAGACATCATAATTTTCTAAAATATCCAAATAATACTTATAACTCTTTGTAGTCTTGGCCATTCTATAATTATTCTTATATGGTTCTAAATAGTCATAGTAAAATTCTTTTAAGTCAGCTAATTCCTGAAAGTAAGCAAGGAGCTCAAAACCATCCTGACAGCCAATTTCTATGCCTGGAATGACATTGAGATCTGTATTTTCGATCAATTCAACACTTCCAGCTATTTCATTATGATCAGTTACTGAGATTAAATGCTGTCTGTGGCCTAAATAAGATTCTAGAAAAGCCCTATCGAGAAAGCCATCTGAATAGACTGTATGAATATGAAGATCAATATATTTTTTTCCAGAAGGCAAATTGCTTTCTGAATTAAAGTCTCTGTCAAAGTGCCTGTCTGCTTCAAAATAATTTCCTATATCGCTAATTTTTAAAATGGTAGCACACCTTCTTATTTATATTTCTTCATTAATAAAATAAATCGCCCTGCTGATAATTATACCACCATTTTAAAGTTGAAGCAAATAAGGAATAATACCTAATATGGTTAATTTTACTTTGGCTTTTTTATAAATTCACTAATTCGAGGCTTTAAGAATAAACTCATATCAAAATCTAAGCTCTTATCAGCTTCTTTTCCTTTTTCATCATACTTATATACAATTTCCATTATTTCGTTATACATCTTTTCAAGATCACCTTTTTTTAATTTCACTCTATTAACAGAGAGCCGAAAACTATCAACAGAATTTGGATAGCCTTTATCCTCTAAAACGTCGTCAAGATTATTATAACCAGCATTTTTAATGTTTCTAAATAGATCATAATATTCTCCCTGTAATGATGATAGAATTCCAAATATCCAGTGGTGCTGGATATTCTCTGGTAATTCACTTACAAATTCGTCTGAGAGGTTATAATAATCCGCCTTTTTAAAGTAAAATTTCTGACCTGATTCTTTTTCCCAGTCAACCATATCAGTTTTTTCAAGCATCTCTAAATACTCTTTTATATGATCTTTGTCATCTTCTAGCTCTTCAAATATATCTTCCACCGTCTTGCCTTCATCAACTTTCATTACTCCAAGCACAGCCAGCGTAAATGGATCAGATAATAAATCCAGTTGTTCTTCAGTATTAATTTCAAAACTAGTTTTTTTTGCCATTATAAATCCTCCTGTTCAATCAAATTAAAAGCCTTATATTATATATTAAAGATAAAGCTGGTATCTCCTTTTTTTAACTCTAATTTACAAAAGACTTTTTAAAGATATAGGCTGTATATAAAATAAAAACAAGTAAAACTAAGCTAATTGCTAAAAATTCAACAATTAGAGCCGGGTATCTTAAGAGGGTTATCCCGTATTGACCTGACAGATAATTTGTAAGCATCCTCAGGCCAGTCGCTGTAATCACAAAGGGAAAGGTAAATGCTGAGAAGCCAGGGCAGAATCCTACTGCCAGCATCTTTGGTAGATAAATTATTACAGTAGTTATCATAATTATTGTCAAAAATGTAAGCCAGCCTACCATCATTATATTTTTCTCTGGAAATGCCGACATATAACCTGCCAGACAGAGCCCGGCAGGTGCTGTAAATATTGCAATTGTAGGTAAGGCAGGTTTTTTTATCTCTTTAACTTTAATTACCCGATAGGCCACAATAGGTAAAAAAATCATATAACCGATAAAACCAATCCAGAAGATTACCTGTCCTAGAAAAAGGCTTTCAAAAGCAGGTGCCGTAACACTGGCTACAACTATTCCAACATAGACAATAAAATAGCTAGGAAATACTTTTTTAATATTAAAATGCAGTAAATATTTCATAGAAAACAATAAGACAAAGATCCCATGCAGGATAAT
>SLSL01000023.1 GCA_007130465.1 Halanaerobiaceae bacterium
AATTAGTATAATTTATATTTCTCATCACTTAGAAGAGGTTTTTGAAATATGTGATAGAGTTTCAGTGTTAAGAGATGGAGAGCATGTAGGAACAGAAAAAGTTGATGATATCACAGAAGATGATTTAATTGCAATGATGGTAGGTCGTGATGTTGGGGAACTTTATTATAAAGAAGATATTAAAAAAGGAAAAGAATTATTAAGGGTTGAAAACTTAGAGAGGGATTCAGAATTAAGTGATGTCTCATTTTCATTGCATGAAGGAGAAGTTTTAGGAGTTTATGGTTTATTAGGAGCAGGCCGGACTGAATTAGTAAGAAGCTTATTTGGGGCCGAACCAATCACTGGTGGTAAAATAATTATTGAAGGTGAAGAAGTAAAAATCGATAATCCAAGCCAGGCTATTAATAATAATATCGGATTATTGCCTGAGGATAGGCATGAAGAAGGTGTAGCTCTTTTACAGTCGGTAAATGATAATTGTAATGTAGTTAGTTCAAAGTTTTCTGCAAGATATGGTGTTTTAAATAAAAAGGTTGAAAGAGAAACTACTAGAAAAAATATTGAAGACTTAAATATTAAGACCCCATCAATTAATCAGTTGGTTAAGAATCTTAGTGGAGGAAATCAGCAGAAAGTTGTTATAGCAAAATGGATTAATGCAAATTCTAATATTTTATTATTTGATGAACCAACAGTCGGAATCGATGTTGGTGCAAAAAAAGAAATCTATGTTCTGATGTCAGAACTTTTAAAAGAAGGCAAAGGTATTATTTTTGTGTCTTCATATATACCTGAACTTATGAAAATCTGTGATCGAATAATGGTATTGTCAAGAGGTAAAATGACTGGAATAGTTGAAAAAGAAGATTTTGATCAAGAAAAGCTTTTATATCTAGCTACTAGAGAGTAATTTATATATTAAATATAGAAAGGTAAGGTGTAAAAATAAATGAATATAGAAAATTTCAAAGATTTTGTAAGAAGAAATACAACAGAGTTTACTTTATTAATCGTTTTAGCTGTCATATGGGGTGCACTCGGTTTTATAATACCTGTTTTTTTAAGTTATCCCAATCTTTTTAACTTAGCCAGACAAACTGCAGTTATTGGAGTAGTATCAATTGGTATGACTCTTGTTATGATTGCAGGTCATATTGATTTATCTGTAGGTTCATATGTAGCAGTTAGTGGAGTCACAGTCAGTTTATTACTTACTGCTGGGTATTCAATACCAGTAGCATTTTTATTAACTTTATTATTAATGGCAGGCCTTGGCACAATTGTTGCTGTAGCTGTCCAGGAAGGTGGGGTGCCTTCTTTTATTGCTGGTCTTGGTATGATGAGCGCAGCTCGAGGATTCGCTTTACTTCTTACTGGTGGAAGAATAATTTCTGGTCTGCCGATAGAATTTACTGGATTAGCCAGAACAGATTTTTTAGGTATACCTGGTTTGTTTTTAGTATTATTGGCTTTAATGTTTTTAGCTGACTTTGTTTTAAGAAAAACTAAATTTGGTAGAAATTTATATACTTTAGGTAGTGGCACTGAGGTTGCAAAGTTATCAGGTATTAGATTAAGAATAAACACCTATGCAATATTTATCATAAATGCTTTAATTTCTGGTCTAGCAGGTATTATGCTAGCGGCCAGACTTTCTTCAGGTGTTCCATCTGCCGGGCAAATGTATGAGTTAGATGCTATTGCTGCTGTAATTATTGGTGGAGCCAGTCTTTCTGGTGGAGCTGGTGGAGTATATGGTACTTTACTTGGTGCTCTATTAATGGGAACTTTAAGAAATGGAGGTAACCTATTAGGTCTTGATCCATTTTATATGCAGATAGCAACCGGTGTAGTCGTTGTTGTTGCTGTATTCGTTGATCAGTTGAGAAAAAGAGGCGAATAAAGGGGGAAAATAAAGTGAAAAAGAAAGGGATTTTTAATCATCCACTGGCAGAAATTATAGCATCAATGGGACATAAAGATAGGCTAACTGTTACTGATTTAGGATTTCCAATTCCTAAAGATGCTAAAAAAGTTGATTTAGCTGTTAAAGAAAATTTGCCTGATATTAAAACAGTACTTGATGTTATTTTATCTGAAATGCAGGTAGAAAAAGTTTTGCTTGCAGAAGAGATCAAAACTGAAAGCCCTGAATTACATGAGTATTATCTGGAATTATTTAAAGGTGCTGAAATTGAATATATCCCACTCTGGTGGGAGATGTATGAAGAGACCGAGAAAGCTAAAGGTGTTGTCAGAACTGGAGATGTAACTCCATATGCTAATTTAGTTTTAATATCAGGTGTAGATGGAATTTTCTATTAAACCATTTAAGAGGATGTGTATTTATGGATAACAGGATTGCTGTAATTGGAAGCAACATGATGGACTTAATAACTTATATGGATAGATTGCCTGCTCCTGGAGAAACTTTGGAAACAGATAAATTTGATCTTGGTTTTGGTGGGAAAGGTGCTAATCAGGCAACAGCTGCAGCCAGATTAGGAGCAAATGTTACCTTTGTATCCAGGGTTGGAGATGATTTATTTGGTCCTGAAGTTATTAATAATATGAAAGAGATGGGTATAAATACTGACCATATAAAAACTTCTAAAAATACTTCTAGCGGTGTTGCTCCTATCTTTGTTGATAGGGATGGAGAGAATAGAATATTCATAATTAAAGGTGCAAATCAAGACTTAAAACCAGAGGATATTGATGAAGCAGAGGAAACTTTAAAAAAATGTAATTTAATTATATTACAACTGGAAATTCCTCTTGAGACTGTTTATTATGCAATCGACTTTGGCAATAAAAATAATATAGAAGTTATCTTAAACCCTGC
>SLSL01000159.1 GCA_007130465.1 Halanaerobiaceae bacterium
CTAAAAGCTATACTTATGATGTTGAGTTTTCTGCTGAAGATGCTTCCAGGAGTGATAGAGATTTTCTTTGTGAGATCTTTGAAGCTGCTATTGAAGCTGGGGCAACAACGATTAATATACCGGATACTGTAGGCTATTCTACCCCGGCTGAATTTGGCGAATTGGTCAAATATGTCAGGGAGAATGTACCTAATATTGATCAGGCAGAGATTAGTGTTCACTGCCATAATGATTTAGGTCTGGCTGTTGCCAATTCAATTGCAGCTATTGAGAATGGTGCTGTACAGGTTGAGACAGCTGTTAATGGAATCGGTGAGCGGGCTGGCAATGCAGCTTTGGAAGAAGTTGCTCTGGCTCTAAATACGAGACAGGATTATTATGGACTAACGACAGATCTTGATTTAAAGGAGATTTATCGGACCAGTAAACTTGTCAGTCAGTTGACTGGAATGGATATTCAGTTTAATAAGGCGATTGTCGGTAAGAATGCTTTTGCCCATGAATCTGGTATTCATCAGGATGGAGTTATTAAAGAGCGGACAACTTACGAAATAATGGATGCGACGACGATTGGTTTAAAGGAGAATAAGATTGTCCTTGGGAAACATTCCGGACGTCATGCTTTTAGAGATCGCCTGGATGAGATGGGCTATGAGCTTTCTGATGATGCAATAAATAAGGCTTTCAAGCGATTTAAAGATCTGGCTGATAAGAAAAATGATATTACTAGCCTTGATCTAGAGGCAATTGTTGAAGATCAGTTTGGTCAGGGGCCTGAAGTTCTAGAATTGAAGAGAGTTCAGGTAACAACTGGAGATGGAATTTCGACTGCAACTCTACATGTTGAGCTAGAGGGAGAGAAAATCCTGGAGTCGGCATGTTCTGAAGGCGGTCCAATAGAAGCTGTTTATGATGGGATTAATCGGGCTGCTGGAGTTGACTGTGAGCTGTTGATCTTTAAGATTGATGCTATTACAGGCGGCAAAGATGCTCTCGGTAATGTTACAGTTAAGCTTGAAAATGATGGTGAGGTCTATATTGGTCGTGGAGTTAATACAGATATTATTAAGGCAAGTGCTATAGCATATAAGAATGCAGTAAATAAAATACTTGCAGGATAGTTTAGGAGGAATCAATAAATTATGGGAATGACGATGGTAGAAAAGATATTAGCGGCCCATGCTGGCCGTGAAAGTCTGGAGCCAGGGGAGATAGTTAATGCAAAGTTAGACCTGGTTTTAGGAAATGATATAACTACACCTGTTGCGATAGAAGAGTTTGAAAAGATAGGGGTTGAGAAAGTATTTGATAAAGATAAAATAGCTTTAGTTCCAGATCATTTTACTCCAAATAAAGATATTAATTCTGCAGGACAGACTAAGTCTATCAGGGAATTTGCGGCAGAGATGGAGATAACAAATTATTTTGAGATCGGCGAGATGGGAATTGAACACTGTCTTCTGCCAGAACAGGGGCTGGTTAAACCAGGTCAGGTTATAATTGGGGCTGACTCCCATACCTGTACTTATGGGGCCTTTGGAGCATTAGGGACCGGGGTCGGCAGCACTGATATGGCAGCTGGAATGGCTACCGGAGAAGCCTGGTTTAAAGTGCCTGAGACGATGAAATTTGTCTTTAGTGGGGAGCTGCAGCCCTGGGTTAGCGGTAAAGACTTAATTCTCCATACGATTGGAGATATTGGGGTAGACGGAGCTCTGTATCGGGCAATGGAATTTAGCGGTGAAGTTATTGATAAGCTATCAATGGCAGACCGGATGACTATCTCCAATATGGCTATTGAAGCTGGCGGTAAATGTGGCCTGATTGCCCCAGATCAGACAACCTTTGATTATTTAGAAGGTCGGGTTGATGATGATTATCAGGTCTATAAAAGCGATGAAGATGCCAATTATTACGATGTTATTGAATATGATGTAAGCAAGCTTGAACCTCAGGTGGCATTCCCTCACTCACCGGAGAATACAAGACCGATCAGTCAAGTTGGTCAGGTTCCAATAGATCAGGTTGTTATCGGATCCTGTACCAATGGTAGATTAAAGGATATCAGGGAGGCAGCTGAAGTTTTAAAGGGTAAGAAGAAAGCGCCTCATGTAAGATTGCTGATCTTCCCAGGAACTCAGGAGATATATAAACAGGCTATGCATGAAGGGCTGGTTGAGATTTTAATTGATGCCGGTGCAGCAGTTAGCACACCTACCTGTGGGCCATGCCTTGGCGGTCATATGGGCGTTCTGGCAGCAGGCGAAAAAGCTATATCAACAACCAATCGGAATTTTGTTGGTAGGATGGGCCATCCTGATAGTGAAGTCTATCTATCAAATCCTGCTGTGGCAGCAGCTTCAGCTATTACCGGGAAAATTGTTAGTCCTGAGGAGGTCGTATAGTTATGAAATTAGAAGGTGGAGTCTGGAAATATGGTGATGATGTTGATACTGATGTAATAATACCTGCCCGTTATCTAAATACTTCTGATCCGGCCGAGCTGGCCAAACACTGTCTTGAAGATTTAGATAGTGAATTTACTGAGAAGATGAGCCCAGGAGATATTATTGTGGCTGGAGATAATTTTGGCTGTGGCAGTTCCAGAGAACATGCACCGCTGGCCATTAAGGCTGCAGGGGTAAGCTGTATAATTGCCAACTCCTTTGCCAGGATCTTTTATCGGAATTCGATTAATATTGGTTTACCTATCATGGAATCTGAAGATGCAGTTAGCTCAATCTCTGAAGGTGATAAAATTTCAGTTGATTTAGATCAGGGATTGATCAAGAACTTAAGCAAAGATGAGGAGTATCAGGCCAGGCCATTTCCTGA
>SLSL01000091.1 GCA_007130465.1 Halanaerobiaceae bacterium
CAGGCTCTTTAGATTCCACTTCACAGTGAACACCCTGCCACTGTTGGCTTCACATACCGTACCGGCGAGAACAGCATGGATAGGACTTTCACCTATTTAACTTTAATCTTACAGGGCACACGATTGTTTAAGGCAGCCCATTTGGGCTGGGCTGCCTTATATTACTATATCTGGCCATATTTTTATTTAATACTTATTCTACCCAACCTCTAGCTCTCATTGCTTCTGTTAATCTTTCAATAGCTACCATGTAAGCTGCCACCCTATAAGAAACTCCAGCTTCCTGGTGTTTTTTATGAGTTCTATTAAATGCATTCACCATAATCTTTTCTAACTTGTTATCCACTTCTTCTTTATCCCAGTAATAATTATACATATTCTGAACCCATTCAAAATATGACACAGTAACTCCACCTGCATTAGCTAAAACATCAGGCAGAACAACAATACCTTTTTCATTTAATATCTTATCTGCTTCTGGAGTTGTTGGGCCATTGGCTGCCTCTGCAATCATTTTAGCTTTTATCTTATGAGCATTCTTCTCATTAATTTGATTTTCCATAGCAGCTGGCACCAGGATATCACATTCCAGGGTCAATAAATCTTCATTGCTTATTTCTTTCGAACCTGGATATCCCAGAAGTTCTCCATGCTCATCTTTATAATCTTTCAAATCAAATGCATCCATACCATCTGGATTAAATATTCCTCCACTAGAATCATTGGCTGCAATTAATTTTGCTCCTAATTCCTGTAAAAATTTCGCACTGAAGTTACCAGCGTTTCCAAAACCCTGCACAACTACAGTAGCTCCATTTAAATCCATTCCTATTTCCTTAGCAGCTTCTCTTACTGTATACATTAAACCTCTAGCAGTAGCTGAATCCCGGCCATAGGAGCCACCAATAACAAGGGGCTTACCGGTAACTAGTCCTGGGGTATTAACACCTTTTATCTTTGAAAATTCATCCATAAACCAGGACATTGTCTGAGCATCTGTATAGACATCAGGGGCAGGAATATCTTTATTTGGGCCAATGATTGGAGCAATAGCCTGAATAAAGCCTCTAGATAATCTTTCTAATTCACCTTTGCTCATCTCTTTAGGATTACATAAAACTCCGCCTTTAGCCCCTCCATATGGAATACCAACAAGAGAGCATTTAAATGTCATCCAGGCCGCTAGTGCCTGCACTTCTTCTTCTTCTACCTGGGGATGAAAACGGATTCCACCTTTGGTAGGTCCTAATGCATCATTATGCTGACAGCGAAAGCCTTTAAATACTCTAACACTCCCGTTATCCATTCTTACAGGTACTGCTACCGATAAAGACCTCACAGGTTCTTTTAATAAATCTTTAACTTGAGGATCTAAATTCAATTCAGTTGCTGCATCATCTAACTGCTTTAAAACCACCTCATAAATTTTAAACTCTTTTGACATTTTAATTTTTCCCCCTTAGTTTTTAGGTTGGCATAATTCTGTAAGAACTCCCTTGGTGCTTTTAGGATGAATAAAAATAATTTTTTTATCTCCAGCCCCTTCTGTAGGCTTATCTCCAATAAATCTTACATCTTTAGCATCCATTTCAGAAATTTTCTCATCAATATTATCAACTAGATATGCAATATGATGAATTCCTTCACCTCTTTTATTTAAAAACTTAGCAATAGGACTCTCATCATGCAAAGGCTCTAATAATTCAATCTTACTTTCCCCTATTTTTAAGAAAGCAACTTTAACACCCTGGTCTTCAACTTCTTCCTGTCCTTTATATTCCAATCCTAATGCATCTCGATAAAATTCAAGTCCTGCCTCTAAGTCTTCAACAGCGATGCCAATATGATCTATCTTCACCTATTTATACCCCCTCTCCAAAATCACTTAGCCATTCAGATACCTGCGTATATGGGTCCTTTTTTCTTTCAATCACTTCATCTACAGAATGATCAAAATCTTTATCCTTTAAAAGAGGCTCGATATATTTATTTCTTAGCCCTTCTTCTAATAAATGAATTAAATGATTTTTCATAACTTTTTTCTTATTATCTAATTCCAGGTTTGAAACCTCTAAATAATTCTTATGAGCAGCAATCTCTTCAATTAAATCTCCAATACCATCTTCTTCAGTAGCAATTGTTTTAATTAAAGGAATCTTCCAGCCTGAATCATCTGACCTTGCCAGATCAATCATCTGTTTTAAAATCAATTCCATCTTATGAGCAGTTGCATGGTCTGACTTATTCAAGACAAATAGATCGCCTGCCTCCATTAGACCGGCTTTAAAGGATTGAATCTCATCTCCGGCCTCAGGAACTGTCACAACTAAGGTCGTATCAGCCAGACTGACAATATCAATCTCATTCTGACCAACACCAACAGTTTCTATTACTATTCTCTCATAACCTGCCGCCGATAAGACAAGTACTGTATCAAAGATAGCCGGGTTTAATCCACCTAAGTAACCTCTTGTCGCCATGCTCCGTATAAATACATCAGGATGAGTGGCAATCTTCCCCATTCTGATTCTATCTCCTAGCAGAGCCCCACCAGAAAATTCACTGCTAGGATCAATAGCAATTACAGCTACTTTTTCTCCAGAATCAACCCACCGGGAAACAATTTTCTCTACAAGAGTACTTTTTCCTCCTCCAGGTGGCCCTGTAACTCCAAGCAGATAAGCCAGATTCGTCTTCAGATAAAGCTCTCTCAAAAGATCAAAGGCCTCTCCCCGGGAATTTTCTACAAGACTAATCGCCTTTGCAACTGTTTTCTCATCACCAGCAAGAATTTTATCAACATCAATCTTCATTATGCCACATCTAATTCCTGATGAATAAATTCAACAATTTCATTTATTGGTGTCCCTGGCTTAAATATCCCTTTTATTCCAAGATCTTTTAATTCTGCATGGTCATCATCAGGTATTATTCCTCCTGCAATCACAAGAACATCATCCTTACCATTATCTTTTAATTTTTTCATTATCTCTGGAAAGAGATGACTATGGGCACCTGATAAGATACTTAAACCAATCACATCCACATCTTCCTGGACTGCTGCTCTAACTATCTGCTCGGTAGTCTGCCTTAAACCTGTATAAACTACCTCCATACCGGCTTCTTTAAGACCTCTGGCAATTACTTTTGCCCCACGATCATGACCATCAAGGCCTGGTTTGGCAATCAGAACCTTTATATTCTCACTCATCTATATCCCTCCTGATTACTTATCAAAACTATTAAAAAATCTTTGCTTCATATTCACCAAATTCTTCTCTTAAAACCTGACATATTTCTCCGATACTTACATAATCTCTAACAGCATCTAAAATCGGATACATTAGGTTTTCATCATTAATTGCTGCATTTCTAATATCTTTTAAATGTTTTTCAGTTTTATCAGAATCTCTGTCAGATCTAATTTCAGCTAACTGCTGACATTGATCTTTTTCTAAATTTGGATCTACTTTTAAGATATCTCCAATCTCTTTAGAATCCTCTTTATATTTATTTACACCTACAACAACCTTTTCGCCACTTTCAACGGCTTTCTGTTCCTGATAGGCAGATTCCTGAATCTCTCGCTGGACATAACCAGCTTTAATAGCTTCAGCCATCCCACCTAATTCCTCAATCTCATCTAAATACTCTCTGGCCTCATCAACTAATTTATCAGTCATACTCTCAATATAATAAGAACCAGCTAAAGGATCAATGGTATCTGCAACCCCGCTCTCTTCAGCAATTATATGTTGCGTCCTTAAGGCAATCTTAGCCGCCTCTTCAGTCGGCAAGCCTAAAGCCTCATCAAACGAATTAGTATGGAGAGACTGAGTACCTCCTAATACAGCCGCCAGAGCCTGGATAGCTACTCTAACAATATTATTCTGTGGCTGCTGAGCAGTTAATGCTGCGCCTGCAGTCTGGGTATGAAAACGGAGCATACAGGATTTAGCCTTCTCAGCCCCGAATCTTTCTTTCATAATCTCTGCCCATAACCTTCTGGCCGCTCTAAACTTGGCAACCTCTTCTAAGAAATCCATCTGACCATTAAAGAAGAAAGACAATCTTGGAGCAAAGCTATCTACATCCATGCCAATACTTAATGCAGATTCTACATATTCAATCCCATCGGCAATAGTAAAGGCCAGCTCCTGAACAGCATCAGAACCAGCTTCTCTAATATGATAGCCACTAATGCTTATAGTATTCCAGCTTGGAAGCTCTTGAGAGCAATATTCAAAGATATCAGTTATCAATCTTAAAGAAGGCTCAGGAGGAAAAATATATGTTCCTCTAGCAATATATTCTTTTAAGATATCATTCTGAATCGTTCCTGATAATTTCTCCTTTTCAACTCCCTGCTTTTCAGCAACTGCAATATACATAGCCAGTAAGACTGAAGCCGGGGCATTTATAGTCATCGAAGTACTAACCTTATCTAAAGGTATTTGGTCAAAAAGAGTTTCCATATCAGCTAAGGTATCAATAGCCACGCCAACTCTTCCAACTTCTCCCTTTGACATCTCATGATCAGAATCATAACCAATCTGAGTCGGCAGATCAAAGGCAACACTTAAACCTGTCTGGCCGTGATCTAATAAATATCTGAAACGCTCATTTGTTTCCTTAGCTGTACCAAATCCGGCATATTGTCTCATAGTCCAGAGACGGCTCCGATACATTGTCGGATATACTCCCCTTGTATATGGGAACTGACCAGGAAAATTGATATCATCAAGGTAATCTATATCCTCTAAATCTAAAGGCGAATACAATGCCTTAACAGGCCTATTTGAGCCTGTTTTAAACTCATCTTTTCTTTCCCCATAATTATTCACAGTTTTATCTAATTTATTTTCTTTCCATTCTTGAAAACCTTTTTCTAAATCAGCCATTTTTCTACCTCCTCGTAATCAACAAACTACACAATTTTATGATTTCATCTCTGATACAAGTCTCCTGCCTGCTTTAAATGCTTCTTTATTCTTTTCTTCAGTACCGGCAGGAACCCTAGCAGCAATAGTCTTTAAAATCTCATCTTCTGAAAGATCAGGGATAAAATGACTTGCTGCCCCCAGAGCAACCATGTTGGCTGTCAGTTTCAAACCTATTTCCTCAGTAGCAGTATTAATTATCGGAATTGAATAATAATCAACCTTAGCAGCAGGTTTATAATCTGCATCAATAAAATCAGAATCAGCAATCACAACTGCCCCTTCTTTTATGTCATCTCCATATTTTTCGAAAGCCTCAGTAGTTAGAGCAACCAGCAGATCAGCCTGAATAACCTTGGGATAATCAATAGCCTCTTTACTGAATACAACCTCAGCTCTACTGGCTCCACCCCTGGATTCAGGACCATAGGATTGGGTCTGGACAACATTTAGCTCATCATTATCCAGGGCCGATTCAGCAAGAATTATACCAGCCAGGATCATACCCTGGCCACCTGCACCGCTCAATCTAACTTCATATCTACTCATTAGATTCACCTGCCATTACATTATTAATAACCTGTTGATATTTATCTGTATATTCTTCTTTAGAAACCTGATAGAGAACACCAGTAGATATCAAACCTTCTCTTTCCTCTGGATCCATCTTCTCATATTTTTTATCTGGAACAAGATGTTCATCCTGCCACTTCAACATATCTCTGGCTCCACCAATCATATTTCTTTTGCCATAATTAACCGGGCATTGAGTTAGAGTTTCAATAAAAGCAAAGCCTTTATGCAACAGGCCCTCTTTAATTAATTTAATCATCTTTCTGGGCTGGTAAGAAGCTCCTCTACCAACAAAGGTTGCTCCTGAGCTCTTGGCCAGCTCACATAGATCAAAATTCTGGTCTATATTACCATAAGGTGACGTCGTAGCAGTATCTCCAGTCGGTGTCATTGGAGAGAACTGACCTCCAGTCATTCCATAAATATTATTATTAAAGAGAACAACAGTAATATCAATATTCCTTCTAGAACTATGAATTAAATGATTGCCGCCAATGGCAGCACCATCACCATCGCCAGTCATCACTATAACATTTAATTCTGGATTTGCCATCTTAACCCCTGTAGCAAAGGTTAAAGCCCGGCCATGGGTAACATGTAGAGTATCAAAATTTAAGTAACCAGAAGCTCTTCCAGAACAGCCAATACCTGAGATAACCACAGTCTTCTCCTGATCCAGTCCAGACTGATCAAAAGCTCTGACAAAACTTCCTAAAACTGTACCATGCCCACAACCTGGACACCAGATATGGGGCATTTTATCCTGCCTTAAATACTTATCTATATTAACATCCATTTAGAGAGCCCCCTTTATTTCAGCAACTACATCGGCTGGTGTAATCAGCGTGCCATCATAACGATTAATCCCTGTAACTTCAGCTTTGCCAGCTGCTACTCTTTCAACTTCCCCGATTAATTGGCCCATATTTAATTCAGGCACAATAATTCTATCTACTTTTTCTGCTAATTTTCTAACATAATCGTCTGCAAAAGGCCAGATTGTCTTCAATTTAACCCAGCCAGCCTTAATCCCCTCTTCTCTAACCTGATTAACTGCACTTATTGCCGAACGGACAGTTGAACCATAGGCTAAAACAACGACATCTTCATCGCCATTCAAATCATCTTCAAGATGAATAATATCGTCTAAATTATTATTAATCTTACCCATCAATCTATCCATCAATTTCTTGGCATCTTCAGTCTTACCCCGCGGAAAGCCAGTCTTATCATGAAAGAGACCTGTTGAATGATACTTAAAGCCTGTCCCATAATCAGGCATAGGAGGAATTAAATCCTCTGTCTCTTCATAGGGGTAAAAATTATCCTTATCCTCTGGCTTCGGCTTCTTTCTATTGACAATCTCCAGCTCATCAGCAGGTGGAATAGTAATCTTTTCCCGCATATGGCCAACAATCTCATCTAAAAGTAAGATAACCGGTATTCTATATTTTTCAGCCAGATTAAAGGCCGTTACAGTCAAATCAAAAGTCTCAGAAACCGATGATGGAGATAAGGCAATAATCGGATGGTCTCCATGGGTACCCCACTTAGCCTGCATAATATCTCCCTGGGAAGGCGAAGTAGGCAACCCGGTTGAAGGTCCAACCCTCTGAACATTGACAACAACACATGGTGCTTCAACCATAATAGCAAAACCTAAATTCTCCTGCTTTAAGGAAAATCCTGGACCACTAGTCGCTGTTATTGCCTTAGCGCCAGCCAGTGATGCCCCAACAATACATCCCATTCCAGCAATCTCGTCTTCCATCTGAATAAACTTGCCACCATTTGCAGGCAGCTGCTCAGCAAAACCTTCTGCAATCTCAGAGGCAGGCGTAATTGGATAACCGGCAAAAAAGTCGGCTCCTGCTGCCATTCCACCTTCTACTACAGCTTCATCTCCCTGGAGCAATAATGTTTTAGCTTTACTCATCATCTTCCACCACCTTTAATACAAAATCAGGACAACTTAATTCACAGTTTTCACAACCTATACAGTTTTCTAAGTGAGCTACTTGAATTCTAGTATTCCCTAATTCTAAAACCTCCACTGGACAGACTTCAATACAGATTCCACAGACTTTACACCAGTCTGGCCTGGCAATTTTAACCTTTCCCTTTCGGGCCACCGAAATCAGCTCCTTTTTTAGCTTATGTTATAGATTAATATATTATCCACTTTATTATTAGACTATTTCCACAATTATCACAAATAACCTTCAGGACTATCTTGTTAATAACTTAATTATCTTGTTATAACTGATATTTATTTGCTATTTCTATATTTAGATGGCGATAAATCAAACTTTTCCTTAAATGCCCTGGCAAAATAATTAGGATCATTAAACCCAACTTTATAGGCAATCTCAGATATATTAGCCTTATTATTCTCCAGGAGCAATTGACTGGCCCGATTCAACCTATACTGGCTTAAATAGCTGGAAAAGTTCTCGCCAATCTCATTACTAAATAAATGGCTAAAGTAATATTTTGATAATCCAACCTGGCGGGCAATCTCTTCCAGTGATATTTCATTATGATAATTCAATCTAATATAATCAAGAGCTGATTGAATCTCCTCTCTGAGGGAAGGATAGGCCAACTGTTCTTTAAATGTCTGAAAAATCCAGTGCCAGAATTCATCAATAATTTCATCAACTTCTTTAGCATTCTTAGTTTTCATCAATAACTTTAACTCTACCGGCTCTTCTTTATCTCTCTCCTCTAAATTAATTCCCTTTAAGATTTCTAACTTAATTTTACTTAATAGATTGAAGATTCTAATCTTGATCTCTACAGGCCAGTATTCCTGATATAGATTATCCTTTAAATCAAAAAACTCATTTTTAGCCTGTTGATAATTATTAGACCTAATCAAAGATAAGATTAACCGCTCACTTTCATTGATATATAAAGACCTAGTAACCTTTTCAGTTATTATCGAGCGATAACTCACTACCCTAAAGGAAAAAAACCTGGCATAATCTATCGCCTGGACTGCTTCCTGATATGAAATTGAAAGACCTTCAATTGTATCATATACCTGGCCAAGACCATATAAAACCTCAATCTCATTAGAGGTATCCTCTAAATCTATTGCCTCTATCTCTTTAATCAGCTTCAGCTCATTTATAGTCCTGTGATCAAAAAATATAGCCAGCTTAAAGATATCAACTGCTATCATAATATTATTTGAGAGCAGCTGATTAAACCTCTTCTTAAGCCTGCCACTCCAGCGGCGCAGATATTCCTCACGACTAATAGCTGATAATGATTCAAGTAAATTCTGGTCCTTTAATTCAATGACCAATGCCTGGCTCTCATCAAGCTTTAAATCTTTAAAATTATCCAGATTAGAAGATGAGAGCCGTTGATTTTCAGAGAAGATAATCTCTTCAATAATATTTAACTGCCTGCTATCAAAGTTATTGACCATTATCATGGCTCCCCTCTTGTTGCATAAATCTGGCCGACCAAAACGGCCGGCCAGTCAGTTAATCCTATTTGTCTTCCATAAATGGATAGCTATAATCCTTTGGTGGCACTAAGTTCTCTTTAATAGTCCTGGGCGATATCCAGCGATATAGATTTAGCTTACTTCCAGCTTTATCGTTGGTACCAGAAGCTCTGGCTCCACCAAAGGGCTGCCTGCCAACTACAGCTCCAGTTGGCTTATCATTAATATAAAAGTTACCGGCAGCCTGGACCAGAATCTCTCTGGCCTTAACAGTAGCCTCTCTATCCTTGCTGAAAATAGCCCCAGTTAAACCATATGGCGAGGTCCTATCACATAACCTTAAAGTCTCCTCATATTCTTCAGAATCATATAGATAGATAGTTAAAACAGGTCCAAATATCTCCTCTACCATAGTCTTATAATCAGGTTCTTCAGCAAGTACTAGCGTCGGATCAATATAAAATCCATTAGAATCATCATATTCTCCTCCGGCTAGAACCTTAGCCTTACTGGATTCTCTGGCATGGTCGATATATTCAGTAATATCTTTAAAGGCAGTATGATCAATCACAGCATTTACAAAATTAGTGAAATCTTCAACTGGCCCCACCTTTAAATCTTCGACCTGCTGAATTAAGTCTTCAGAAAGTTTATCCCAGAGTTCATAAGGGATATAAGCCCTGGAAGCTGCTGAACATTTCTGGCCCTGATATTCGTAGGCACCTCTGACCAATGCAGTTAATAAAGCTTCAGGGTCAGCAGATTCATGGGCAAAGACAAAGTCCTTACCTCCAGTCTCGCCAACAATTCTTGGATAACTATCATAATTCTTAATATTCCTGCCGACTTCTTCCCACATAGACTGGAAGGTAGCAGTAGAACCAGTAAAATGAATTCCTGCCAGGCGAGAGTCAGATATGATTTCAGGCCCAATCTCCCTACCTGAGCCAGGAATAAAGTTGATTACCCCTGCAGGCAGACCTGCCTCTTCTAAAAGCTTAAATACCAAATAATTAGAATAAACTGCTGTAGATGCCGGCTTCCAGATAACAGTATTACCACAGACTGCCGGTGCCGACGGCAGATTACCGCCAATTGAAGTAAAGTTAAATGGCGAAACAGCAAAAACAAAACCTTCTAATGGCCTGTATTCCATCTTATTAATCTCAGTCTCTGATGAAGCTGGCTGGTTC
This sequence comes from Halanaerobiaceae bacterium, assembly GCA_007130465.1. Taxonomy (GTDB): domain Bacteria; phylum Bacillota; class Halanaerobiia; order Halanaerobiales; family Halarsenatibacteraceae; genus Halonatronomonas. The sequence continues at coordinate 10,167 of SLSL01000091.1, forward strand.
TGATAAATCTGGCTTAAGTAATAATTATTAAAACGGAAAAAATCTATCAACTCACAGGCAGCATCGATCTCAGCCTGAAAAATATTCTTACTCTGACTCAGCATAGTTGCAGCATTAATCTTTGCCCTCCAGGGACCTGCCAACAAAGCAGCAGCTCTATCAAAGATAGCAATCCGGTCTTCCCAGTCCATGCTGGCCCATTTTTCCTTAGCTTCCAGAGAATTTTCTATCGCCTGCCCAACAAGCCTTTTATCTGCCTTATGATACTGCCCTAAAACAGTACTATGGTCATGGGGACACTTAATCTCAGCTGTATCATCAGTCTTTATCTCTTCCCCGCCAATTACAACAGGTATTTCCAAAAACTCTTCCTTCATCTTCTTTAATTGCCGTTTAACTTCTTTCCGTTTTCTACTTCCTGGTTCATAATCATATATCGGTTCATTATCCGGCCTCTCTAAACCAAAGATTCTATTGCTCATCATTTCCACCCCTTTTAAGATATAATAAATATTTAAACTCCACAAAAAAATCAAACTACTGATGGCTCTAAGATTAAATTACCTTTCTCAAATCTCTCAAGATCTAAATTAATATCAAGACTCAACTCTTCCCCGAGTATCATCTCAGACATTAAAATTCCTGTCATTGGAGCTATCATAAAGCCATGGCCAGAAAATCCAATCGCCATATAAAAACCAGGAACCTCTCTCGACTCAGTTATGATCGGCTGCCTGTCTGGTGTTATATTATAGAGGCCAGCCCACTGCCTGACAACTCTCAAATCCCCTAATGCTGGCAGCAATTTATATGTCTTTTTGGCCATCTCCTCTAAGAAATGCCAGCTGCTTTTACGATTAAAACTGGCCGGCTCATCAGGGTCGCCAAAACCCATTAAAAATGGTCCTCCAGGTGTCTGCTGACAGTAAATATTATAGGAAAAAGACATCACCATCGG
>SLSL01000181.1 GCA_007130465.1 Halanaerobiaceae bacterium
CAGGAATTAGATATACAAATCATAAGCTCATCTTTAGAGAGAACTCAGTTTAGCTCAGATTTAAATCGACAGACTGTTCAGGAAATGGCTGATATTTCAATGGATTCTGGCTTTATAGATAATAATGACCTGGAAGGTTTCTTTTTAGGTAATTAAACGATATAATTAATCTACAAAGCTAACTCTGGCTGATTATTAGAAGCTGATTATTACAAGCAGGTTATCTATAACTAATTATTAAATTAGATTATATAAAGCAAGTTGTCAGGAGGCAAGTAGATGCTAATTACTTCAGGAGAAGACCTGATCGGTAATACTCCGAGTATCAAATTAAATAATTTAATTCCAGCTGAACTACCTGACTTTTATCTCAAGCTGGAGTATCTCAATCCAGCTGGCAGTATTAAAGACCGGCCGGCCTATGAGATGCTTAAGGCTGCTGAGAAGTCTGGCAGGTTGCCTACAGATGGTGGTGGCCTGATCTTAGAGGCTTCCAGCGGCAATACTGGTATCGGGCTGGCCAGAGCAGCAGCAATTTTAGGCCATAAGGCGATAATTGTGCTGCCAGAAAAAGCCAGTCAGGAACGGCGCCAGTTAATGGCTGCTTTCGGGGCAGAATTAATCATCTCCCCTGGAGATAAGGGCATGAAAGGGGCCTATGAACTCTGTCAGGAGCTGGAAGAAGAGTATCCTGATGCCTTTCGGCCAGATCAATTTAGTAATCCTGCCAATCCTGAAGCCCATCGGAAGTCTACTGGCCCGGAAATATTAGAAGCTTTCGGCCAGGACCTGGATCTCCTGATAATATCCTGTGGCACTGGCGGCACTTTAACTGGGACTGGTAGTTATCTTAAAGACAAGATCCCTGGTCTGGAGCTGATAACCTATGAATCAGTCTGTGCCCCGGTTTTAAGCGAAGGCAAACAGGGCAATCATAATATCCCAGGAACAGGCCCAGGTTTTATACCTGAAATTCTGGATCAGTCTATTTATGACCGTATCCTTTTGCTGGATGAAGACGATGTCTATAATATCCAGCATCAACTGGCAGTTCAGGATGGCCTCTTTTTAGGGCCATCTTCAGCGGCAGGAGTTGTTGCCGGGCTAACAGTTGCTGATGAATATCCAACAGATGCTAAGTTTTTAATCATTGCCCCTGATGGCGGGGAACGCTATCTCTCAACACTTTTTCCTGAATAAATTTTAAATAAATTAAAGAAACCCCTGGAACGGCTTGATTAAAAGCTGTCCAGGGGTTTTTATATTCTAGCTATTTATAACTATTTCTAGTCATTATTTAATTAATTTCTATATTTAATTAATCTGCTCCTTCAGCTGCTGCTTTTTCATCTTCTTCTGTCCACTCAGCAAATCCAATTCCAAGATAACCATAGGCTATGGAAATCAGAGGAGTAATCCAGTTAAAGAATGCAAATGGAGCATATACTAATGGATTAATTCCTAAAACACCGTACATAAAGGCTCCACAGGTATTCCAGGGTATAAGTGGAGATGTGATAGTACCTGATGACTCAGCAATCCGGGATAGGTTCTTCGGATGGGCGCCAACTTCTTTATAGGCATGGCGGAACATCCTTGCCGGTAAAATTATTGCCAGATACTGATCAGCAGCTACAAGGTTGACAAAAATAGCTGTTACATGAGTGACCATGGAAATATGACCATAAGTTGTGGCTTTCTTAAGGATACTCTCTAAGATAACTGCCAGGAATCCACAGTTTTCCAGAATTCCGCCTAAACTTAGAGCTGCCAGAATTAATGATATCGTCCACATCATCCCGTTTAAACCACCGGCACTCAGGAGGTCATCGACATGCTCTACTCCAGTCTCAATAAAGTAACCATAATGCATTGTGTCCAGAACAGAAGCAAGACCTGCTCCCTGAGCTATCATTGCTGTAATACCACCAATTACTGCACCACCGATTAATGCAGGAATCGGAGGAACTTTAAAGATAATCATTAAAATAACAAGTAGTGGAACTATCATTAATATCGGACTAATCCAGAAATTCTCAGATAGTGTCACTGTTATCTCTTCGATAGCACCAACATCTAAATCCTGTCCGGCAAACTGCATTCCGATAACTGCATATAATACCAGGGAAATTACAAATCCTGGAATAGTTACCAGTAGCATATGTCTAATATGTTCAAAGACATCTGTGTTTCCTGCTGCACCAGGAGCCAGGTTAGTCGTATCAGATAGCGGCGAAAGCTTATCGCCAAGATAGGCACCTGAAATAATTGCACCACCAACTAATCCTGGTGAGATTCCTAGACCGCCACCAATACCAACTAGAGCAACACCAATGGTACCGGCTGTAGACCAGGAACTACCGACAAATAGAGCAACAATAGCTGTCATTATTGCTGCTGCCACTAAAAAGATCTGAGGTGACAGAATCTGCAGACCGTAATAGATCATTGTCGGGACAATACCACTCTGAATCCAGGAACCGATTAACATACCAACGATCATTAAAATAATAATTGCCTGTAAACCAGTAGTAATACCACTTAAAATTCCATCTTCTATTACCTTCCAGCGAATCCCCATCTTAACAGCTACTAAAGCTGCAAAAGCTGCTGAAAGAACGATTGGAATGTGTGGATCAATCTCCAGGACAATAATGCTGAGACTGAGTGCCAGAATTAAAAATATAATTGGTGTAATGGCCTCTGTCAACGTCGGCATCCTGGGTAGTTCATCATACTCCATATTCTTCTTTTTTGCCATTTAATATAACCCCCTTTAAATAATTAAATAAATATAAGTGGAAATTAAAAAATTAAAGAATATTATCA
>SLSL01000262.1 GCA_007130465.1 Halanaerobiaceae bacterium
ATACTGATATATGGAGAAAAGTAAAACTAATGGCAGGAAATCTTTAAAGATACTGATAACGCTCTTATTTTTAGCGGCACTTTTATTAATTTTGAATTTTGCTCTAGGATCAATAATTGCCAGGAATTTCAGAGATGGCCTTCAGGAATCATTAGGCGATGATATTTTCCTGACCAGGGGAAGCTTTAGTGCTAATCCAGCTATGAGAAGTCTGGAGGGAGAAGAGTTAGAGTTCTATGGCCGGACTGGCAGAATGACAGCTGATAACCTTGATATTTCCATGAGTTTTCAGGATATGATGGCTCTGGCCTGGGGTGAAAATATTGATGATGATTTTCTCAATACTAAGGATTTGAAGTTATCACTTTTTGAAATAAGACTAGAGGATAATGATCAGAATCTACTCTTTGCTATTGATCAGCTTGATCTAGATTATACAGGTAATGCTAATTTAGAAGAGGAACACCTTGATTTTGAGGCAGGAATTAGAATCAGCCAGGCTGATTTAAACCCTGTTAGGACCAATCTGATTGGTTCAGGTGAGGCCGATGAGATTAGGTCGATGGTTGGAATCGATGTTGAAGATTTAAACTTAGTAAATATTGAGATGCGAGCTAGCAGTCAGGATTTCTTTCCAAATGGCATGGAAGAGAAATATGAGTTTAAGATAGATCAACTTGATTTTGAGACCAGTTATCTGGATTTGTTTTCCCGATTTGACCTGGCTTATCATCTTGAACCAGAGGAGATAGAGGTTTATGAATCGAGGATTGAGATAGAGTTTGCCAATCAGGAGTTGCGACAGGCGATTCAGTTCTTTGCCATGATCTCTGGGGTTCAGCTTAATTTTGAGAATGACCGGTTAATCCTTGAATTTGAGGGCAGATATTAGTTGTTAATCGATAGGAGGGGTTTTCTATAGTAATGGCCAGTATGCTTCAAGGAGATGTAATATCGTTAGTTTACAGGCAGTATTTGAGGCTCTGCGGGCTGTTTTCTGTGAATGTGATCTATAAACCCTTTCAGGTTGTAACTGTACCAGTTGATCTTATTCAGGAGAGTGTCAGTCCATATCCTGAGTATTATCTCGACTGGCTGGAGCAGGAGCGGCTGGTGGAGACTCCAGAGGTTGAAATTGTGCGTAAGAGGAAGATTCTCTGGGAAGATGATATTCGTTTTGCTGGTAAAATAGCTGGTGGTGACTGGGATCTGGTCAGGCAGGAGATTGATTCGATGATCAGTTATTTAGCTTTCAGAGAGCGGTTCTTTGAAGGCAAGGACTGGGAGGAAACAGTATATTATCAGTTTTTAAAGAGAAAGGCTGCAGTTGCTAAAGAGAAGAATTTAGAACTGCCTTTTCCTGATAATTTTGATAAACCGAGAACTCCAGAATATTATTTCGATTATTTTCTTGGAAAACTTAAATATTGGGAAGAATTATATTATAAGATTAAAGGGAGAGGATATAGAAGTCAGGCTTCTGGTAATAGCTATCCCAGATCTCTTCATTCTAAGAAGGCGACTTATGAAGGGTTGCCTGAAAATGAGGTTGAGATTGCTGTTTCTAGAAATGGTGAGCTGCTCTTTGTTGATGGCCGCCACCGTTTTGTAATTGCTAAATTGCTTGGGATGGAGGAGATTCCGGTGATAGTTAATCTCTGGCATAGAGATTTTATAGATAATGTTAAATCTGTGACTGGCAAAAAGCGGATAACTCCTTCTGAGGCAATTGGCTGGCTGCTTGATGACAGGGGAAATTAGTGTATGGGAATATTTAAGAGATCATCTGCTAATTAATGTGACATAAATCAAAACATTAATCTTAAAATATGTTACAATTAAAGTAGAGTTCTAAACTAAGGATTATTGACTTTCCTTAGATTTCAATAATTTTAAAAAGCAGGTGATTATTTATGATTGAGATATATACAAGGCCTTCAAAACCCTATAGCAAACTGGCTAAGGCGATTTTTGAGAGCAGAGGGCTTTCTTTTGAAGAATATGATATAGATGATAGAAGAATTTATCAGGAGATGTTGGAGAGGACCAGGGGGGCAAAGACGGCTCCGCAGATCTTTATTGATGATAAACATGTTGGTGACTATGATGATCTTGTTGCTGAGACGATTTCAGGCCGGCTGGATGAGCGGCTTGGGATTGAGCAGGAGATCTATTCTGAGAATTGGGATCTGGCTGTAATTGGAGCAGGGCCTGCAGGTGTTAATGCCGGCCTTTATGCTGCCAGGCGAGGCTTAAAGACTCTATTGCTGGCTACTAATATGGGTGGTCAGATGCTTGGAGCAGGCAATGTTGAGAATTATCCTGGTGAGCATAGCATTCAGGGCGATGAGTTGATGGAGACTTTCTGGCATCAGCTGCTTAATTATGATATTGAGATAAAGCTTGGTGAGAAGGTTAAGGGTTTAACTAGAGATGATAAGCATGTTATCCTGGGACTTGCAGGTGGCAAAAAATTAACTGTCAAAGCTGTGATAGTTGCAACTGGGAGTAAATATAGGAAATTGAATGTCCAGGGGGAGCAGCGGTTTACTGGCAACGGTATTCATCACTGTGTAATCTGTGAAGGAGACAAATATGCCGGTCAGCCGGTGGCTGTTGTTGGTGGCGGTAATTCAGGGATGGAGGCTGCTTTAGACCTTGCTGAATTAGGCTGTCAGGTAAAGTTGATTGATATTCATGATAAGCTTGGTGGCGAGGATATTTTAGTTGAAAAAGTTCATGAAAAGCCTGAGATTACGGTATATTCAGAAGCTTCAATTGGCAGAATATTAGGAGAAGAAATAGTTGAAGCTGTTGA
>SLSL01000005.1 GCA_007130465.1 Halanaerobiaceae bacterium
AAGCCGGTCCTGCTCCAATCAAAGAGACGATTGCAGCGACAATGATTTATCTCAGCAAATGGAATCGAGATAGAATTCTGATCGATCCCTTCTGCGGTTCAGGAACTATATTGATTGAAGCAGCTTTAATGGCCAGAAAAATAGCCCCTGGTTTAAATAGAGATTTCAGCAGTGAAGACTGGGGCTTTCTGCCGGAAAATTTATATGATGAAATGAGGGAAGAGGCCAGAGAAAAGATCTGGACTGAGGCTGAACCAAGAATGCTTGCAGGTTATGATCAGGATGGACGTTCAATTAAACAGGCTATTTATAATTCAAGACGGGCTGGAGTTGAAGAGATGATCCATTTTCAGCAGAAGGACATTGCTGATTTTTCAACAAACCGTAAATATGGTTATATAATTTCCAACCCTCCATATGGTGAACGGATGGCTGAAGATGAGGTTAAGGGATTATATGATCTGATGGGTAATAAGTTTCTGCCTTTAGATACCTGGTCATTTTATATTCTGACTGCCTACCCTGATTTTGAGAAGTATTTTGGCAAAGAAGCCAGCAAAAGGAGAAAACTATATAATGGCGGCCTGGAATGCCAGTTTTATCAGTATTATGGACCATGGCCACCATCTGATGGAAGTGATTATTAATGGGAAAGTCAAATAGCCCTGGAGAAGAAAATAAAATTCTTCCCTATTTAGCAGGGTTAACCTTTAGCATAGTCTTTGGTTTTTCTTTTATGTTTTCCCAGGATGCCCTGGAATACCTAAATCCTTTTCATCTATTAGGTTTTAGGTTTATTATAGCATCCTTTACAATGACTCTACTCTGGGGTTTAGGTTTTATTGAAATAAATATATTATCTAAAGCTAAAGGACCTTTATTATTAGTTGCTCTATTTCAACCGGCTCTTTATTTTCCCTTTGAGGTGACTGGGATTCAGATGACGACTTCTTCTCAGGCCGGGCTTATGATCTCTTTAATACCAATAGCAGTTGCCATCTTTGGAGCGATATTTCTTAAAGAGATACCAGGTAAAATCCAGCTATTATTCATTATTCTCTCAGTATCAGGGGTCGGTGTGATTGTCTCATTCCAGGGCGAGCTCGCCTCTACAGATGGCCATCTGCTTGGTCTGCTTTTGCTGATGGGAGCGGTGATCTCTGCAGGTTTATATAATATTGTCTCCAGATCTATTTCTGTTAATTATACCCCTGTCGAGATAACATTCTTTATGTGTTATACAGGTGCAATTGTATTTAATATTATCGGTTTAAGGCTCCATAATGGCGGCCTCTCAGATTATGTTTCAATGTTTACATTGACTGAAGTCTTGATTGCTGTTACATATTTAGGGGTTTTATCTTCAGTTGTTGCCTTTTTTATGATGAATTTTACCTTATCGAAACTGCCGGCTTCTCAGGCGGCTATCTTTGCTAATCTAACGACGGTTGTTTCTATTTTTGCCGGGGTTTTCTTAAGAGACGAACCTTTTTATGGTCCTCAGATTATCGGTGCAATTATGATTATTTTAGGTGTCTGGGGTACTAATTATTTTGGAATTAAAGAGAGGAATAAATCGAACACAAATAGAGGTGAGAATTATGAAAAGAATTTTAATTAGAGGAATTACTGGCAGCATGGGTGTCGAGACAGCTTCAATGATAATTAATCATTCAGATTATAAGCTTGTTGCTGGTCTGGCTGATGAAAATTTAAATGTTGATCTATCCCGTCTGACCGGTCTTGCTAGAGCCTCCGATGTTTCAATCTTTTCAGATTTAAAAGAGGCTGTGCTTTCAACTAAACCAGATATTATGATAGATTTTACTGTTCCTGATGGTCTACTACCGGCATTAAAACAGGCTTTAGATTTAGATCTTGATTTAATAATTGGTACAACAGGCTTGCAGGAGGAAGAAATCCAGGAGTTAAAAGCATATACTAAAGAAAAATCAGCTACAACTATGTTAATACCTAATTTTTCATTAGGTGCAGTATTGATGATGGAGTTTGCCTCTAAGGCCAGTAAATACTTTCCAAGGGCTGAAATTATAGAAGGACATCATGAAAATAAAGCTGATGCTCCATCAGGTACTTCAATTGCTACTGCTGAGAAATTAGAGAAAACTGAACCATTTTTAAAGGAAGAGGAAATAAAATATACAATTGAAGGTGTCCGTGGCGGTGAAAAAAATAATGTTAGAATTCATAGCTTAAGATTACCTGGTTTAATGGCCAGACAGGAAGTAGTCTTTGGCGGTCAGGGCCAGACTTTTACATTGACCCATAATACTATTTCCAGAAGCTCTTATATGCCTGGCGTAAGACTTGCTCTTGATAGAGTTGAAGATAAATCAGGTTTTATTTATGGTCTTGATAAATTATTAGATTGATTGGATTTAAGGAGGATTTTTATGAGTTATAATCTTGGTGTTTTAGGAGCAACTGGTCTGGTTGGCCAGGAAATAGTTAATATTTTGGAGGAGAAAGATTTTCCTCTTAAAACTGTAAGATTATTTGCCAGTGAGAGGTCTGCTGGGAAAAGAGTAGATTTTAAAGGTAAAAAAATTGAGATTGAAAAATTAACTGTTAAGCAAGCAAAAGACTGTGATATTCTGCTTTCCAGCATGCCATCAGGAATCAGTCAAGAGATAATTCCTGAAATTGCAGATAGGGATACAATTGTTATCGATAATTCTTCGGCTTTCCGTCAGGTTGATGGTATACCATTGATTGTGCCTGAGGTAAATAGTGGAGCTATCCCTGATAAGCCTGAGATTATCGCCAATCCTAACTGTTCAACTATTCAG
>SLSL01000153.1 GCA_007130465.1 Halanaerobiaceae bacterium
AATATGGCTATGCCGGCTATCAATTTTTTGGCGGCGACCAAAAGTTCAACACTGCCAGAACCAGCATTATCAAAATCCTTGAAGAGGAAGGTGGCCCTGAAGAAAAAATTAAAGTAGATAAATTGGATAGCCTTATAAATTCAGAGCTAGACTTTATAAAAGATAATCACTTTAGAATTGGTCAAACCAGTCAGGGAGTTGATTACAGATTATTCTATAATAAAGATCTCAAATTTAATAAAGAGATAAATGATGCTGGCGAAATTAAATATATCGAGAAAGAATCAGGCCATGAATTTCAGGGAATTTTAGGTTTTGATATAGAAGAGTCAATCTGGCCCTTTATCGACAGAGATGGCAATAAACATTATCACCCTGGCTTATTACTTGAAATGACTGAAATAGAAGAATTAGCTATCGCTAAAGAGATACAGCTAAAATCAGATCAGGAATATACAGAGGAAATCTCATTAACAAAAATTAAACAGCAGGAGAATTTTTCATAAGATACCTCAGGCAGCTAGAGAATGTAACCTTCATAGGCAGTAATACCAAAGGTTCATTATTAATAGGCGGAGTAACTCCATTTATCTTAAATAACTCTGGGATAAGAGTCGGAGTTGGTACCAGAATTAATTTAGAGCCAGACTTAATAAACAGAGAAGGCAGAGGCTATCTCCCGGACTTCTGGCTGGAATTTCCAGATAACTTAGAAGAGATAAACTTCAATAATATATAAACAATCAATAACCAGGAGGCCAAAATGGACTTAAATCTTAAAAATATCCATCAAAAAATTAATAAAATATATTTAAGAGCAGAAAAAGATTATCAGGCATTAAATAAAAAACAAATCTCTTGTCAGCTGGAAAGCTATAAAAATAATTATGTTAAAATTAACGGACAGTATCAATTGCAAAAATACCCGATTCCAGTCATCAGCCTTCAGAATGGTGGCGATATTGGTTATAATCTGGATAAAATATTTTTTGAAACAGCCTTTAAACGCGACGAATTCTTAAATTTAGAGTTAGTTTCCATTCTCAGTCAGTACGAAGATATAGAAATCTATGGTGGCAGAGATTGCCATAAAGACTTTTATCAGAAAGATGATAACCCAGCTAAAATCAGAGAAAAAGTTAAAGAATCCACTGAAAACACCATAATGGTATCCTTATACTTTGATTATAACAAGGAAGATCTATTAGATAGAGTTATAAACTTTGCAAATAAAAAAGAAGCCTGGCAGAATAAGTCTAATGTTACCTCCGAAATCTCTTATGATGCCTATAATCACCTGTCCGACCATTATTTCAATGAAGTAGATACCAAACCCTATAACGCCTATTATGAAAGGCCGGCAACACTGTCATTGCTGCCACCAGTTAAAAATAAAAAAGTCCTGGATGCCGGCTGTGCCGCAGGATGGTATACAGATTGGTTTCTAAGGCAGGGGGCAGAAGTCACAGCCATCGACTTCAGTCCAGCGATGATCAAAATGACAGAAAAGAGAGTCGGCACCAGAGCAAGAATAATCCAGGCAGACCTTAACCAGCCCCTGGACTTCATAAAAGATCAGGAACTAGACCTTATAATCTCATCCCTAACCCTCCATTATATAAAAGACTGGGAGCCAGTAATGGCCGAGTTCAATAGAATATTAAAAAAGTCAGGTAGCCTGGTTTTCTCGGTCCATCATCCATTCATGGATTTCACAGTATTTGATAGAGACAACTATTTTGCAACAGAACTCCTGACAGATCACTGGCAGCCAGGCAATAAAAAAATCGAAGTCCAGTTTTATCGCAGACCATTAAATCAAATTATCTCCCCATTATTAAAGGCCGGCTTCCAGATTGAAGAACTCCTGGAACCAGTGCCAACAGAAAAATTCAAAGAAGCCGACCCTGTTGATTACGATAAACTATCAAAAAAACCCTGGTTTTTAATTATAAAAGCCAGAAAATAAAATATCAAAAATAAGTATAATACAAGTATAATTAATGAGCCTGGCTATCTGGTCAGGCTATTTATTTGCATAATGTTAAGCATTCAACTGAAAAAGAACTAAGATAGTAATAAAATCTTAAAAGATGCTAACTTAAAATACATTAACAGGGGGAAATAATATATGTACGATATTGAAGACGGAAGAATAATCTTAAACCACGGCTCAATTCATGAAGGCCTAATAGCTGTGGCCAGCGGCAAAGGTGGAGTCGGCAAATCAACAGTTACAGTCAATCTGGCAACGGCCTTAAAAGAGAGGGGCAAGCGAGTTGGAATAGTCGATGCCGATATCTATGGCTTTAATGTTCCGGGAATCCTGGGACTTAAAGATAAACCAAAGGCCAGGAGCGAAGAAGAGATCTATCCACCAGATAAAAATGGAATCAAAGTAATGTCAATGGCTTCATTTGTTGGCGATCAGAGCGAAGCAGTTATCTGGAGGGCACCATTATTACAGAGCGCCTTAAAGCAGTTCATGGAAGATGTCTACTGGGGCGAGCTAGATTATCTCTTATTTGACCTGCCACCAGGAACCGGCGATATGCCTTTAAATATCATGCAGCAGTTCTCAGATACATCACTACTTTTGGTAACCACACCCCAGGAAACTGCAACCAGTGTGGCCGGTAGAGTCGGTCAACTTGCCGAAAAGCTAGACCTGGATATCCTGGGCCTGATCAACAATATGGCCTATTATCAATGTTCAGAATGCGGCCATAAAGACTATATCTTCGGCAAAGATGGCGGCAGGGAGCTGGCAGACCAGTTAGGGATCGACCTCTTAGGCGAAGTTCCATTAC
>SLSL01000124.1 GCA_007130465.1 Halanaerobiaceae bacterium
CCAATTGGCCAGAAGAAGTAGATGAACTGAATAATGTCGGAACTATTAGAAATATAAATATAGAAAAAATAGTAGATATTGATCCGGATTTGATCCTGGGAGCTGCAATGAGTGAAGCCGGTTTAAATAAAGCTGAAGAATTAGGATATAGAACTGCCTTTGTTTCTCCAGATAATATTGATGATATTCTAAATAATATGCTTATTTATGGTGAAATTTTAGGTGGTTTAGAAACTGCTGAAATAGAAGTAAAGAGATTAGAAACAAAAATAGAAGAAGCTATTGAAAAATCACCTGAAGATGACGAACGCAAGACAGCAGCTATTTTCTCTACTGTAGAACCACCTAAAGTATTTGGTAGAGGGAGTGTTGCAGATCAAGTTGCTACCCTTGCTGGCTTAGAAAATGCTTTTCCCCATGATAATGATAGTAGTTTAACTATCTCCTTTGAGGATATACTTGTTGAAGATCCTGATTATATTATCCTTGTTATGGCAGGAAGAGAAGATATAGAAACTAACTCAAACTGGCAGGAATTAACTGCTGTTAAAGAAGGTAATATTATAGAGCCTGCAACAGAACATATTCTAAGGCTTGGTCCAAGGGTTATTGAGGGAATAACAATTTTAAATGAGAAAGTTTATTAAACGCAATTAGTCAGGAGCCTAATTATGAATAAAAGAAATTTTCTAATAACAGCTATATTATTTTCATTACTTATTCTGGTATCTATATATGTTCTAAGTTTAGGCTCAATAGATATATCTTATCGTACAATCATTAATATTATTGGCTCAAGATTAGGATTAGCCGAACTTTCTGCAAGTAGGACAGATAGAATAATAATTGAAAATGTTAGGTTGCCAAGGAATATAATGGCTTTACTGGTTGGGGCGACTTTAGCAACTTCAGGCCTTAGTATGCAGGGGCTATTCCAGAATCCACTGGTCAGTCCTTATCTGATTGGAATTTCGGCCAGTGCTTCTTTAGGCTCTGTAATAGCTTTTACAATGGGACTTTCCCCGTCTTATTATGGATTGTTTGCTTTTGTAATATCGATGTTAACAGCTACAATAATCTATCTTTTTTCTAGAGTTAATCAGCGCTCATCAGTTACATTACTTCTATTGCTAGGTATTGGATTGGGTTCATTATATAGCGCTATTTCCTCTTTTCTAATATATTATAGTGGAGAAGATTCATTCCAGGTGATTGTCTGGCTTATGGGTTATCTTGGAGATGCCAGCTGGGAGAGAATAACTTATGCAGCTCCCACAATTATTTTAGGTATAATAATTCTTAATTGTTTTGGTTCAGAACTTAATATCTTTATGAGTGGAGAAGAAGAGGCTAAGTATCTTGGAGTTAATGTTGAAAGAACTAAGAAAATTATTTTAGGTATTTCGACATTTATAGTAGCTATTTCAGTTGCCTACGGAGGTTTAATTAGCTTTGTAGGTCTGGTTATTCCCCATATATTAAGAATTTTAGTTGGGAATAATCACAAGATTTTACTGCCTTTAAGTTCTTTAGGTGGTGCATTATTTCTATTAATAGCAGATACCACAGCCAGAACAGTTATAGCTCCTATAGAGATTCCAATTGGAATTATTACTTCAGTTATTGGTGGTCCCTTTTTCATTTACCTTCTAATTAAGAGGAGGGCAAAGCTTAGATGATTATAAAAGCAGAAAAACTCTCATATAATTATGGTCAACTACAGGCTTTAAAAGATATAGACTTTCAGGTAAAATCAGGAGAACTACTTGGTGTAATTGGACCTAATGGATCTGGCAAAACAACCCTGGTAAAAAATATAACTGGTGTTTTAAAAAGTGATGGCCAGGTATATTTTAATAACAAAGAAATATCATTATCCTCTTTAGACAGAAAATCAATAGCAAGAAAAATAGGAGTAGTCCCTCAAAAGAGCCAGCTTAAAGGCGATTTTACTGTTAGAGAAGTAATTGAAATGGGGCGTTATCCTCATCAGAGTAAGTTTAAGAAAGATGATAAATCTGGCAGAAAAGTAGTAGATAAAATAATTGATAAACTTAATTTAAATAAATTTACAGAAAGGTTTACTGGAGAGCTTTCAGGTGGCGAATTTCAAAAAGTACTAGTAGCCAGAGCTTTAGCTCAGGAACCAGAGATATTAATTTTTGATGAGGCTACCTCACATCTTGACATAAATCATAGTATAGATATCTTCAAACTTGCAAGGGAATTAATTAAACAAAATCAATTAACAGTTATAGCTATTATTCATGATTTAAATCTTGCAGCTCAGTTCTGTGATAGATTAATGGTTTTAAAAAAAGGAGAGAAGGTATCCATTGGAAACCCAGAAGAAATAATAACAGAAGAAATGCTGTCTAGCATCTTTGATTTAGAAGCTTTAATTAAAACTAATCCAGCAAATAAAAGACCATTTATAATACCAGTAATTTGATATATAAACAGGATATTAAAAGTTTTAAAGGAGGAAATAAATTGCCAGCAACTAATAAAATACTATATATAATTGGTATCGGACCTGGTTCCAATCAGAAAATGACTATTGAAGCCAATAATATTCTGCAAAAAGTCGATGTTATAGTTGGTTATAAAACATACCTAAAACTAATAAAAGATATAATTTCTCAAAACCAGATAACATATACCAGTGGTATGCGTGAAGAAAAAGATAGAATTGAAAAAGCAATTGAATATACTGCAGCAGGTAATAAGACTGCAATTATAAGCAGTGGAGATGCCGGGGTTTATGGTATGGCTGGGCCAGTAATGGAATTAATAACTAAAAAGAACTACCAGATAGATGTCGAGGTAATTCCAGGTGTGCCAGCAGCTAATGCAGCTGCAGCAGTATTAGGAGCCCCATTAATGCATGACTACGTAACTATTAGCTTAAGCGATATTTTAACTCCCTGGGAGCAGATTAAAAAGCGAATAAAAGCTGCTGCTCAGGCAGATTTTGTTACAGTTCTCTATAACCCCAGAAGTAGTCGCAGAAAGAAACAACTTAATTTCACTAAAGAATATTTTTTAGATAAGCGTTCTCCTGAAACCCCTGTAGGTATAGTTAGAAACATTAGTAGAGAGGGCCAGGAAAAATTATTAACAACACTTGAGAAATTGCCTTTAGAAAAAGTAGATATGCTATCAACAGTGATTATAGGTAATTCTCAAAGCTATATATCAGAAGGGAAACTTATAACTCCAAGAGGGTATAATTTATGATCTGGATAATGGCAGGAACAGCTGATAGTTATCAGGTGATTGAAGCATTAGTCAGTTTAAATAAAAAATTAATTGTTTCAGTAACAAGTAAGTATGGTAAGAGTATAGTTGAATCTAAGTATCCTGTTAAAGTTTGTCAGGGCAAACTAGATTTATCAAAAATGAAAGAGTTCTGTATAGATAAAGAAATAGAATATATTATAGATGTAACCCACCCCTTTGCTGAAGATGCATCAATAAATGCTATTGCAACAGCATCAGAGTTAAATATAGATTATCTCCGTTTTGAGCGGGAAAACATAAATTTAGAGCAGTATTCAAATAACTTTTTAATAAAGGTTAAATCCTATCAAGAAGCAGCTCAAGAAGCCAGTCAATATAAAAATATTTTTTTAACAATTGGCTCAAAATCATTGGATATTTTCGCCAAAGAGGTTGATAATTATCAAAATCGTATAACTGCTAGAATATTACCAGTTATAAAATACTTAAAAAAGGCTTATAAAATAGGGCTGAAACCAGTTAATATTCTGGCAGCACAGGGTCCATTTACAACTGAATTCAACCAGGCAGTATTTAAAGAATATAAGGCAGATGTTATAGTAACTAAGGCAGCAGGTAAAACTGGAGGGTTGGAAGAAAAATTGAAAGCTGCCAGTCAGTTAAAAATACCGGTGATTATAATTAAACGCCCAGAGATTGCTTATCCAGTCTGCTATCATCATATTGAGGAACTTATAGAATATCTGGAGGGATAAATAATGGCAAAGGATAAACTTCTTGTCAATAAGAAAAAGCTTGCTGTAATAACCTTAACTAAAGGCGGTATTCATATTGGCGCCCTCTTAAAGAATAACTTAAAAGACCTGGATCTCTATATACCGGAAAAATTTAATACTGGTAAAATCGATTGTAATTATTATCGATCCTTAAAAGATCTAATAGTTGAAAAATTTAAAGAATATGATGCCCTGATATTTGTAATGGCTTTAGGGATAGTCATTAGACTTATTAAGGATTACCTGGTTGATAAAAGAACTGATCCTGCAATTATAACTATCGATGAGCA
Organism: Halanaerobiaceae bacterium; assembly: GCA_007130465.1. Taxonomy (GTDB): domain Bacteria; phylum Bacillota; class Halanaerobiia; order Halanaerobiales; family Halarsenatibacteraceae; genus Halonatronomonas. The sequence continues at coordinate 4,310 of SLSL01000124.1, forward strand.
GGGGAAAAATGTCATCAGTACAGCATCCGGGCACCTTGGTGGGGCCAATCAAATGAGTCAGGAATTAGCAGATCTTTTAAATGCCAGGCCAGTTATAACTACTGCAACTGACACTCAGGGAGTATTGGCTGTTGATCTGCTTTCTTCTCAATTAGACTGTTCATTGGAGCCATTTGACTTACTCACTAAAGCCAATGCAGCACTTGTAAACAATAGAAAAATAAACCTTTATACAGATTACAATATTGAGGTTCCATCATGGAAGAAGGTAGATTTTTATTCACTTGATCGCCTGAGTTATTCAGGCTCAAAACCAGGTTTCGACCTGATTATCTCCAATAATAAACATGATTTAAAAGATAATCAACTCCAGATGATTCCAAAGAACATAGTTATTGGGATTGGGGCTAAAAAAGGTATATCTCTAAAAGATGTTGAAGTGTCTATAAGCAGAATAATTTCAGAATTAAACCTTCATAAAAAGTCTATAAAAAAGCTGGCTACAATTGATTTAAAAGCAGAAGAACCAGCTATATTAGAATATACTAAGAAATATAATTTAGAACTTGAAATAATCAGTAGAAATAAAATCAAAAAAATTGAAGATGAATTAAATATAAAAAAGTCAGATTTTGTTAAAGATACAATTGGAGTTTCAGCAGCAGCTTCACCGGCGGCAATTTTAGCATCTAATCAAGGAGAACTACTCTTAGATAAAATTAGATTAAATGGAATCACAGTTTCAGTATATGAAGAAGAGGTAAATTATGCGTAAAAAAACATATCAAAAAAATATTTAGTCTAATCAAATATTATTTGCGACAAATATAAGCTTTTCAACAACTAAATAAAAGAAAGGAGAAAATAATGACCTCACAAGCCATGACAATAATGATCCAGGGAACAGCATCAAATGTTGGTAAAAGTCTCATAGCTGCAGGACTTTGCAGGGTTTTTCATAATCGAGGCTTAAAAGTTGCCCCCTTTAAAGCCTGGAATATGTCATCTAACTCCTATTTAACTGAAGAGGACATAGAAATTGGAATCGGCCAGACAATCCAGGCAATTGCTGCCGGCTCTAAGCCAGATGTCAAGTTTCATCCAGTCCTTGTAAAACCACTTGGAGAAGGAAAGACTGAATTATATTTAAATGGAATCAGGCAGGGTCAGTATCAATTTGGAGATTCAGACCATCAATTAAATTTAAAAATCAATGAAGCAATCAATAAATCATTAGATATTTTAAAATCAGAATATGATCTAATAATTATTGAAGGTTCAGGTAGTCCAGTTGAATTAAATAGAGTCGGTCCAGATTTTGGCAATATGTTTACTGCCAGGTTAAATAAGACTCCTGTTTTTTTAACAGCAGATATTAGCAGAGGAGGAGCTCTGGCAGATATAGTTGGTACTTTAAAGCTTTTATCTTCAGAAGATAGAAATCTGGTAAAAGGTCTTATAATTAATAAATTTAGAGGAGATTTCGAGCTTCTTAAGCCAGGTCTTGAGTTTTTAGAGAATCATACCGGCAAGCAGGTATTAGGAACAATCCCTTATTTACAGAAAGTTAATCTGCCAGAAGAAGATACCAGCCCCCATCTTCAATTGGATCAGAGTACAGATCTTACTTATCTTGAAGAAGAAATGGAGAATATAGCTCAAGAACTAGAAGAAAGCTTACAAATTGACAGTATTTTAAACCTGGCCAGGAGGGATAGAAATGGCTAAATCAATAATGTTTCAGGGGACAGCATCAGATGCAGGCAAGACACTCTTTACCCTTGCCCTCTGCAGGATTTACAGCCAGCAGGGCTATAGAGTAGCACCCTTTAAATCACAGAATATGGCCTCTGATTCATACAAAATCGAAGGAGAAGCGGAAATCGCATTAGCCCAGGCACTCCAGGCTGAGGCTGCTGGTATCAATCCAGAAACTTGTATGAACCCTATCTTAATGAAGCCCCAGGGTGACAATAATTCAAAAATATTTATAAATGGTAGTCCAATAAAAAGTATGTCTGCAGCAGAATACTTTTCTCAAAAAGATAAGTTGTTACAGGCAATTAAAATAAGCCTAAATATCTTAAAAGATAAATATCAATTAATTGTCCTTGAAGGAGGAGGCAATCCAGCTGAAGTTAATCTTAGAGATAAAGATCTTGTCAATATGAAAGTTGCAGCACTGGCCGATGCCCCGGTTATCTTAATTGCCGATATTGAAAGAGGTGGTGTCTTTGCTTCAACCATAGGCACCCTGGATCTCTTAGAGCCTTCTGAAAGAAAAAGAGTCAAAGGTATAATTATTAATAAATTTCATGGCAATCCAGAATATTTCAAGGAAGGTAAAGAGCAGATTGAAGAACTAACAGATCTGCCTGTGCTAGGTGTTATGCCATATATAGAAGAACTCTCTATTCCAGATGAAGATAGCTGTGGTCAACAACGGGAAAAATTAGATTATAATGCGACCAGTTATTCTGAAAGATTAAAGAATTACGATAGACTGGCTCAGAAATTTAAAACCTATATTGATTTTGAAAAACTAGAAGAAATAATTTTTTAAAGCGAGGTTAAACTTATGACACAAAAAAGAGTAGTAATAGCTGGCACCAGAAGCGGGGTAGGAAAAACAACAGTTTCTCTTGCTTTAATGACTGCATTCAACTCCAGAGGCTATAAGGTTCAACCCTTTAAAGTTGGCCCTGATTATATCGACCCTGGTTTTCATAAGAAGGCAGCAGATAATGTGGCTTACAATCTCGATAGCTACTTTTTATCAGATACTCAGCTTAAAGATAAGTTCATAACTAAATCAGAGGAGGCTGATATTTCTATAATAGAAGGTGTGATGGGCCTATTTGATGGCAAAGGCAAAAAAATGACAGGATCAACTGCCTCAATCGCCAAAAAGCTTGATGCACCAGTAATTCTGGTAGTAGATGCAGCCCGGGTCGGCCAGAGTATTGCTGCCCTGGCTTACGGCTATAAAAATTTCGATCCAGATTTAAAGCTGGATGGAGTTATTATTAATAATGTTGGCAGCCTTAAACATTATCAGATTATCAGGGAAATAATAGAATCTGAACCAGTTAATCTAAAAGCCTTAGGTTATCTTCCACGCCAGCAAAATCTTGAATTACCTGAGAGCCATCTTGGGCTTATTCCTGCAGAAGATAACCCTGAACTAAAGAGTTATTTTAAGCAGCTTAGAGAACTGGCAGAAGAACATTTTGAGCTGGATAAAATTTATAACCTTTCAGGCTCTAAAGAGAAATTAACAATCTCAGGTCCTGATGAGATAAATGCCAGGTTTAAAGGCTTAAAAGTTGGAGTTGCCAGAGATCAGGCTTTTAATTTTTACTATCAGTCAGATCTTGACTTAATAGCAGAAACAGGTGCAGAACCTGTTTTTATCAGCCCGCTAAAAGATAATAAGCTGCCAAAATTAGATGCCTTAATCATTGGAGGCGGTTTTCCAGAAAGATATATTAAAGAACTTGCTGAAAACATAAACTTTAAAGAAGATTTAAAATCAAAAATACTGGCAGGCCTCCCTGTGTATGCTGAATGCGGTGGTCTAATCTATTTAGGTAACCAGTTTATTGATACTGATGATAATCAATACCAGCTGACCGGTCTCCTTGACATTCAGATTGAGATGACAGACAAGCTCCAATCCATGGGTTACAGAGAAGTTCAGGCTTTACGAGACAACCTTTTATTTAAAAAGGGAGAGTCAGCCAGGGGCCATCTATTCCACTATTCAAAAATAGCTAACAGGGCAGAAGAGATTCCCTTAAATTATAAATCTGGTGAAAAGACCTTTGGCTATAGCTTCAGGGACAATCTCCTGGCCAGCTATTTCCATATTAATTTTTCTGCCTGCCCAGAACTCCTGGAAAGATTCTTAATGAAAGCAGAGGCATGCAATGCCAGCAAATAGAGGTGATCAGGATTAACTCAACAATTCTAATATTAACTGGAGCAATCATTCTGGATTTAGTCATCGGAGATCCCTGGCAAAAGTGCCACCCGATCATGTTAATAGGCGGCTTAATAAAAAAAGTTGAAGGGTTCCTTTATCCTGAAACTAAAAATACTGGAATTCAGAAATTGAATGGTGCAATTTTGGTCATAATTGTTGTCTCGGTCAGCTATTATGCCAGCTATTATTTAATAAGAGTCGGTGGTTTAATAGATCAGTGGCTGGGTTATTTAATCAGCCTTTTAATTTTCACCCACTGCCTGGCTATTAAAAGTCTGATCAGGGCCGGAGAAGAAGTTGAAAAAAGTCTGGCAGTATCTGATTTAACTGCAGCCAGAAACTCTGTTAATAAAATAGTTGCCAGAGATTGCAGTCAGATCTCAAAGCCAGAGGTTATCAGGGCAACTTTAGAGAGCATGGCAGAAAATACATCTGATGGAATCCTGGCCCCAGTATTTTTCTTTCTAATAGGAGGAGTACCGCTGGCAATGGCCTATAAAGCTGTAAATACAATCGATTCTATGGTCGGTTATAAAAATCCTAAAAATATTAATTTTGGCTGGGCCGGTGCACGCTTTGATGATCTCTGGAACTTTATTCCGGCCAGATTAACAGCACTCAGCTTTATTTTTAGTTCATTAATATTAGGGCTTGATTATAGGTCCTCATTCAAAATGATTTTAAGAGATGCCAGCAAACATCCCAGCCCCAATGCCGGCTATCCTGAATCTGCAATTGCCGGGGCACTTGGAGTCAGGTTCGGCGGTACAAATTATTATCATGGACAGAAAAGTTTTAGAGCTTATCTAGGAGATCCAGTTAAAGAATTTGAAACAAGTGATATTAATAAACTTAAAAATATGATTTATATATCTCTACTAATTTTTATAATCTCAGCTACATTAATCAATTTGATTTAATCAGGAGTTGATTCTCTTTTGCAGCAGGTAAAAGTAAGAGTGCCAGGTAGTTGTGGTGAACTAATTCAGGGCCAGCTTAATGGCCAGGATTTCTTAATATCCTGCCCTGTGAACCTTTACAGTCAGGCCCTGGTCAAAATTCTACCTGAGACCAATACAATCAAACTAAATAAGGATTTCTCTAAAAGCTATAAAGCTGCCAGAAAAACTCTGGAATATTATCAGCTTCAGGGAATCGGTCTGGAAATCGAGATCGACTCAGAACTCCTGATTGGACAGGGAATGGCCAGCTCTACTGCCGACATGGCAGCAGTTGTTTCAGCTATCATGCTTTTAATCAATAAAAAGATAGACTATAGAGTGCTTATTGATATCTTGCTCGGAATAGAGCCGACAGATAGCATATTTCTGCCTGGGTTTTATAAATTTGATCACCTAAATGGTCAGATAATTGAGAAGTTAGGCCCGCTTCCTGAATTTGAAATTTTAATTTTTAGAAATGATGCAGCAGAGATAAATACCCTGGCATTTAATAATTCCGATAAAATAAAATCTTTGAAAGAGGCTAAAGAGCAGTCAGTAAATCAGGCTTTAAAATATATCCTGACAGGAATTAATACCAGAAGCAAAAAACTAATTGGCCAGGGCATAACTCTCAGCAGTCTGGCCCACCAGGAGATACTGCCAAAGACCGGACTAATCAAAATTAATGACCTAATCTCAAAATATCAACAGATTTATGGACTTAATATTGCCCATAGCGGCAATTTAATTGGTTTATTTATACAGCCTGGGTTCAAAAATAAGAATCTTATTAAGAATATAGAACACAACTCTGATTTCAAGTTTTATCAGAGAGCCAGATTAATCAGTGGAGGAATAGAAAGGGTGATTTAAATCAAAAGCGAACACGGAGGCAATATTAATAAGATAGCCAGAAAATACAATTTAAATAAGAATGAAATTATAGACTTTAGTTCAAATATAAATTTTTTAGGGCCACCAGATTTTATTAAAATTGCTATTAAAAATAATCTGGATCAGATCAAGAACTACCCTGAACCTCAGGCAGCAGGTTTAAAAGAATTAATAGCAGATAAATATAATTTAAAAAGGAAAGAGGTACTTATAGGTAATGGTGCAGTCGAAATATTGTATCAGCTTACGAAAGCTATTAAACCTAATAAATCATTAATCCTGGAACCAACTTTTTCTGAATATGAACTTGCCAGTCGGGCTGCTGGAGCCGAAGTCCACAATATTTTACTGGCTGAATCAGAGGATTTTGAATTAACAGAGACAGTGCTGGCCGAACTAATTACCAGACTAGCTGATATGGATATCCTATTTCTCTGCAATCCTAATAACCCGACTGGAAAAATCATCGCCAGAGATAAGCTTAACCAAATATTAAAACAGGCCAGCCAGACAGATACCTTTGTAGTAATAGATGAAGCCTTTATAGATTTTCTTGATAACCATCAGGATATCACTGTAATTAAAACTATCAATTCCCTTGATAATATCTTAATTCTAAGGTCTTTAACAAAGATCTATGGAATTCCAGGTTTAAGGTTGGGTTATGCTCTAACTAATAAAGAAGTCGTTAAAAATATTGAAAGTTCCAGAGATCCCTGGTCTGTCAATTACTTTGCCCAACTGGCCTGTCAGGAGATATTCTCAAAAACAAAATATGCTGAAATCTATCTCAAAAGAACCCTGGAAACTTTAAATCAGGAAAAAGAATTTTTATATAACAGCCTAAATAAGCTAGAGGGTATACAGGTTTATTATCCAACTGCCAATTA
>SLSL01000076.1 GCA_007130465.1 Halanaerobiaceae bacterium
AACATCGGGTTACCCGGTGTTTTAGCTATCTAATTATAAAAGAAAGGATGCTGATTATATGAATAAAGTAGAAGATGTTGAAGTTATTAAAGATTTAATTAATGAAGATAAAATAGCTCATTTAAATACTTCAGGTATAATTAGATTAAAGGATGATTATGATTTATTCGTTGATGATTTAGAGGACCCTGATGGTTATATAATTACAAAGGATGACTGGTATATTGTTTATTATAAAGAAGCGGCCAGGGAGGATGTCTTAGAGATGGCTGTAGAAAAGCCGAGAAAATTCTCTGGTGTGCATAAGAGGTTCTTTGATGATATCAGAGAGATGCGAGAGATTGATTTTCATGAGATCTGTTATCTATATTATTTAGAAGCAGATGACTTTAATTATAAGGAGCCTAAATATGAAATTGAAAGTTTAACAATTGATGATGCTAGGGTTGTAGATGAGCATTATACTTATCAATCTGAAGATGATACCTCTTTTGAGTATATTAAAAAGACAATTCAGGAAAGGCCAACTGCAGTAATTAGAGATGATGAAGGCAATCCTATCTCCTGGTCAGTTGTTCGTGATGATGGTTCAATGGGAATTGCTTATACTTTAGAGGAATATCGCCGTCAAGGATATGCAGCTGCTGTTAATATGGAGTTATTAAAAAGAACTATTGATTTTGGATTGATACCCTATGTTCATATTGTTACTGATAATAGAGCGTCTATTTCGCTGGCAGAAAGGCTTGGCTTTAAGAGGAATGGCAAAGTGGTCTGGTTTGCTACTAAATAATATCAGGGAGTAGGTGCTATAGATTGGAATTTGAATTTGATTTATATGAGAGAAACTCAGAAAAGTCGATTTTAGTTGCCAGCCATGGTACTACCCATCTTGATGCCATTGATAGGGCTATTAAGCCTTGTGAAGATCTTATAGCGAGAAGATTTTTAGATTTTAATGTAAATAGAGTTTTTACTTCAGATTTAATTATAAGGCTTTTAAATAAGGGGAATGATTTAAAGGCTTTTAATTTTAAAGAGGCTCTAATAAATTTGCGTGAGAGAGGAATTAAAGAGGTTGCAGTCCAACCTCTCCATATAATACCTGGTTCTGATTATCATGAATTGGTGGGAACTTTGAATGATTTTAAAGGTGATTTTAGATCAATCAAATTTGGTGAATCATTATTATATAAAGAGAGTGATTACTTTCAGGTTGCTGATATTTTTAAAAAAGAGATGCCAGATTTATTAGATGATGAATTAGTTGTTTTTATGGGCCATGGGACCAGCCACCCTGCAAACTCTTCATATGCACTTTTAGATTATGTATTTAAAGATTCAGGAATGGAGAACTTTTATATTGCTAATTTAGAAGCCTATCCCAGGCTGGAAAATCTGCTTGTTCGAATAGAAAAATTAGATATTAATAAAATATATCTTGCGCCCTTTATGCTGGTAGCTGGTAGCCATGCCAGAAAGGATTTAGCAGGAAAAGAGGATAGCTGGAAGACTGCTTTAATAAAGGCAGGTTATCAGGTTGAAGTTATTATGAAAGGGCTGGGAGAGTATAAAGATATTCAGGCAATGTTTGCTGATAAAATTATTGTTTGATATTATGAAGTTAAAGGATATTAAAGATTAAATCCAGAAGGTAAGTAGGATTCAACGTAAAGCAAACCCGGAGCAATCCCGGAGCATTCCCGGAGAAGACCCGGAGCAGTCCCGGAGCAGTCCCGGAGAAATTCTGGAGAAGTTAAGGCTGAACTCTGAAAAGGTGTTTATTAAAGAGATGATTTTAAATCAAAGAGGGAGGGCTAATTTATGAGAGATAGAAGAAGTTTTTTAAAGGATATGCTGGCCCGCACTTATAATTTGAATTCAAATAGAAGAGTACTTGGCAAGACTGGGGAAGAGATTAATCTGGTTAGCCTGGGTGGAGAGATAACTGTTGCTAACTTAGATAAGCAGGAAGAGGCGGTTAAAATAATTAATAGGGCGATTGATTTAGGTGTTAATTATATTGATACTGCACCTGCCTATAAAGATGGTGATAGTGAATCTAATATAGGTAAAGTAATGAAAAATAGAAGAGAGGAGGTGTTCCTGGCCAGTAAGACTCACAAGCGAAGCTATTCAGAGACTATGGAATTGATTGAGAGTTCACTGAATAGATTACAGACTGATTATCTGGATCTTTATCAAGTTCATAATATTAGAACTGAACAGGATTTATTAGAAATATTTTCTGAGAATGGGGCTATTAAAGCTCTTGAGGAATTAAAGGATCAGGATGTAATCAGAAATATTGGGATAACTGGTCATAAAGATCCGGAGATATTATTAAAGGGAATTAAGGAATATGATTTTGATACTGCTCTGATTTCTATGAATGCTGCAGATATTCACTATAAATCTTTTCAGGAAGCTTTGTTAGAAGAATTGATAGAAAGAGATATGGGGATTATTGGTATGAAGGTTCTTGGAAGGGGTAAACTCGTATCTGAGAATGGACTTGATTCGATAAGAGAAGCTTTATATTATGTCTGGAGCCTTCCTCTTACGACAACTATCATAGGTATTGGAAGTCTTGAAGAACTGGAAGAGAATGTTGAGCTTGCTAGAAAATTTGAGATTTTATCGGTAGATGAAATGCTTGAAATAGAAGCAAAGATAGAGGAGTTTGAGGAGAAGGGTAATTTCTTTAAGTATGACTGGTAAGAAAAGGGAATAGATTAAATTATAGTTGGCCGGCAGAATTTTTGCCGGCTATTTTTAATTATTTGCAGGACTTA
>SLSL01000105.1 GCA_007130465.1 Halanaerobiaceae bacterium
ATTGAATATTTAAAGAGTCAGCAGAAAGGTCGGGCTACATTTCTGCCTCTTAATATGATTAATGGCAGAAAGATTAATCCAGATCGTTATAATTTAAATCAACAGGAAGGTTATCTTGGCCTGGGTTCTGAGCTTATTGAATATGAGGCCAGATTAGAAGAGATAATTAAATATCTTTTAGGCCGGACTGCTATCTTTAAAGATTTAAAGTCAGCTACTGCCGCCTCTAAGGCAAGTGGCAAACGTTTTAAGATCGTCACCTTAGAGGGAGATATAATCAATCCAGGTGGAGCCATGACCGGTGGGAGCCAGAGAAAGGATACCGCTCATCTTTTGAGTCGTCAGCGTCAATTAGAAGAACTAACTGAGCAGGGCAAGAAAAATCGCCAGCAGTTAAGTCAGATTAGAAGCCAGCTGAATGAGAAAGAAAAAGAACTTCAGGCAATAAATTCTGAGAAGACTGGAGTTCAGGAAGAATTGGCTGATTTGCGAGAAGAGTTAAAGGTCTGTCAGACCAGGTTGAATAATATTCAGGAACGTAAAGATGAGCTGGATGCTGAAGTGGATTCAGTTAATAATGAGCTTAAGACTGAAAAGAGAAGCCTTCAAGCAATTAAAGATAAAAAGAAAGAGGCAGAACAAAAATTAGATAAGGTTCAGAATCAGGCCAGTCAGCAGGAGAGCAAACAGGCTGATATCGATAAGATCTTACAGGATACTATTAATTATAAGGATAGATTACAGCGGACCTATCAGCAGTTTCAATTGGAACTGGCCAGACAGGAAGAACAGATATCTTCCAGGAGGCGTCAACTTAGCCAGCAGGAATCTGAACTCTTAGAATATAAAGATAGATTGAATGAGATAAATCAGGAATTAGAAAGAATTGAAGCTCAGCTTGAGCAGCAGACTGACCGGCAGCAGGAATTAGAAAAAAGAAAAGCAGATACTGAAGAAAATAAAGCTGAAGCCGGCAGAAAGAAAGAAAATGTCCAGGGAAAGCTGGATAATTTAAAGGCAGATCTGGATAAATTAACAGAGAACCTGAAATTAGATAGAAAAGAAGAAAAAGAATTAGAGGAAGAAATCCACCAGATACAGCTTAAGACAGGCAAGTTAAAGGCCAGACAGGAGAGAATTATTGGTCGTTTAGAAGATAAATATGGAACAACGCCAGAGGAAGCAGCCAGACAGGTGAGTGAAGAAAATGAATCTGCTGCTGACAGTAAAGATTTGACTGCCAGTGGCGGCGGTGATGATTTAGACGAAAATAATGAAAATTTAAATAGAGATAAAGAAGAGGTTAAGGACCCGGCAGCAACTATTAAGAAACTGGAGAAAAAGATCAATGCCTTAGGCCAGGTCAATCTGGCGGCAATTGATGACTACAGGGAATTAAAAGACCGGTATGATTATTTAAAGAGTGAGCAGGAAGATCTCTATCAGGCCAAAGAGGCTATTGAAGAGGTCATTGCAGATCTTGAAGAGAAGATGTCGGCCCTTTTTTATGAGACTTATCAGGAAGTTAATGAACAATTTAAAGATATCTTTACCAGGCTCTTTATAGGCGGTGAAGCCTATCTTGAATTAACTGAACCAGATGACCTCTTAAATACAGGAGTTGAAATATCGGCCTCGCCACCAGGCAAGAAGTTACAGAAATTAAGCCTGCTTTCAGGTGGAGAAAAGGCCATGACTGCAATATCTTTAGTCTTTGCATTTCTAAAAGTTAAACCGAGTCCGTTCTATGTTCTTGATGAGATTGATGCTCCCTTAGATGACGCTAATATTGAAATCTTTGCAGATTTTATTCAGGAATTCGTTGAGGATAGTCAATTTATCTTAATTACCCATAGAAAGCAGATGATGGCAGCTGCTGACTGTATCTATGGAGTTACCATGGCTGAGAATGGAATTTCAAGGCTTGTCTCCATAAATTTAGAAGATGATTCTGTTGAAGCCATCTCTTAATTACGATTGATTTTTAATAGTCAGTTAGGTATAATTAAATGAAGGCTTAAGAATTTTTAATTAAATTTAAGAGTGGATTTTAAGAGTATATCAAGATGAGGAGTGTTTATATTAAGTGAAAGTAAAAGGCATAAGCCGCAATTTAATTGATACAATGGTCAGCCGGGGCAATCAACTTGGCCAGGGCCGCCAGGTAGGAACTATTGGTTTTATCAATGATAATGGAGTAATAGACTGTTACAATCAGATTATAGATGGAGGAGTGTCAGGTCTTCCCCATCGACACATGTTGCAGAAAATTTCCCACAGGGATAATGCATCTCTAATTGAGATGATTAATTCTCTCCCAGATAATGCAGTTTATATCAGGACTGATCCCGGGCAGACAGGAATTATAGTATCTACCAGTGCAATTAATATTTTTAACCTGCCAGTTGTAAATATTGGGGTAAAACATGGTCAGGTGGCTGGAATAGGTATTCTTTATCCAGAAGAAAAACATTTTCGTCTGGCTACAAGATCTGAAAATGCCCAGCTTGATTCACTGGCAGCCAAGGATATGGAGGCCGAAAAAAAAGCCCTGGAGAGGGTTACTAAACTTCGGCTTGAATTCTTAAATATATCAGAAGAACTGCCTATTATAGATGATAATGCCAGGCAGAACTGTCAGCGTGCGAAAAAACCCTGGGTGATTGACCGTCAGGAACCAGTATCTGTTGAGGAGAGTTTTGCTGAGGAGCTGGTTCAGAAATCCCTGGAAGTTGAACCAGGTAGAGAGGTTGCAGCCTTTGGCAGGATAGATGAAAATGGCCATATCACCCGCTGCAGTGAGATTGTTGTTGGTGGCATGGGCTATATTCCATCGAGATTACTTGCCTCAAGCTATGAAGATATAACAGGTCTTTCTCTAAGGGAGTTTTATTCAGAGAAGATGCCTTTAGATACAGCTATTGTTCATACCCATCCAGGCGGTTCAGGAGTTATGCATATGAGTGATGCCATGGCCGGGCCAGGAATGTGGGGCAGGCCAATTGTTGCTGTCGGCCATGATGAAAAAGGCGATATTAAAGGTGTTATGATGATAAAGATGCAGGATAAGCTCTTTGAGCTTGCTGACGAAAATGAATATCTGGAGAGGCAGTTCTTTAAAGTGCAAAAACCTGAAGAAGAGGTTAAATTGAGAAAGAGACGGTATAAGATAGCTCAGGAATTTACTGATCTCTGTGATCAGCTGGAACTAAAGGTGACTGAAAAGAGGGCTGATGAGAAAATTGCAGTTTCTAATTAAATAACTTGAACAATTAAATACGGGGTGAAATATTTTATGTTTAATATTTTTAAGAAGAATAAAGATAAAGAGGAAGAAAATAAAGAAGAAAACAAAGAGGAAAATAAGAAAGAAAAGAATGAAGAAAATGACAATGAAAAGAAAGATGAAAAGAATGCAGAAATAAAAGCTGAAGATGATAATGAAAATATCAATGAAAATAAAGTTGAGGATATAGATGATGAGAAGGTTGAGGCTGATGTTGAAACAGCTGATATCTTAGAAGATGATTCCAGCAAAGGCCTTTTTGGCCGGCTTAAGGCAGGATTGAGCAAGACCAGGGATAGTTTTGTCTCTAAAATTAGCTCTATCTTTTCCAGGACCAACATTGATGATGAGCTTTATGAAGAGCTGGAAGAGACTTTAATTCAGGCCGATGTTGGCGTTAGAACTACAATGGAATTAATTGATAAAATGAAAGATGAGGTTGAAGAGAAAGAGATTACTGAGCCAGAAGAGCTTTATAAATCATTCCAGGCAGAGATCAAAAGAATTCTGATTGCTGATGATGAAGAACTCCCTCTGGCAACTGACTGGGAAGGTTTAAAGGTTTTAATGGTTGTTGGTGTTAATGGTGCCGGCAAGACTACAACTATTGCCAAACTGGCCAACCGTTATCAGGATAATGGTAAGAAAGTATTACTTGCTGCTGGCGATACCTTTAGAGCTGGAGCTATTGACCAGCTTAAAGTTTGGGGAAGCCGACTTGGAGTCGATGTGATTGCCCAGTCTGAAGGTGCAGATGCAGCAGCAGTTGCCTATGATGCTGTCCAGGCTGCTAAATCAAGAGATGTTGATCTATTAATTATAGATACTGCAGGCCGTCTCCATACCCAGAAAAATTTAATGGATGAGCTTAAGAAAGTCCGGAGAGTTGTCGGCAGAGAAGCTGGCGAGGAGAGAGTTGAAACATTGCTGGTCTTAGATGCAACTACCGGGCAGAATGCATTGAATCAGGCCGATCTTTTTGATAAATCAGTAGATGTTGATGGTGTTGCCCTGACCAAGCTAGATGGAACAGCAAGAGGCGGAATTGTGATTGCAGTTCGGAATGAATTAGGTCTGCCGATAAGATTAATTGGTGTTGGCGAGGCTGCAGGGGATTTGCAGGATTTTAATCCAGAAGATTTTGTTGAAGCACTCTTTTCTGGAGAATAAGCCCTTGACAAACTACTAAAAATCCGATATACTACCATCTGTAAAGGTAAAATACTTAACGGGCTCGATAGTCTCTATTTAATAGGGGCTAGTCGATTTATTTAATTGAAACTGATTAATTTAATCAGATTGGTCTGGAGTATATATTTAATAAAGCAGGTGAATAAAACTTGCCAGAAACTAATCATAACAATCAGATAAAGAAGACATTAACCTTTGGCAGACTTTTTGACTTTTATGGCCCGCTATTGACTGAACGGCAGCAGGAGATTGTCAGAGCTTATTATTACCAGGACTTATCCCTGGCGGAAATAGCAGATAATCTTGAGATAAGTAGACAGGCTGTTTATGACCATTTATCAAGGGCTAAAGGCCAGTTAATAGATTATGAAGAGAAATTAGAACTGGTCAGCAGATATCAGGAAGTCCAGGAAGAGACCGGCAAGATGTTAGATAGACTTACAGATACAACTCCTCTGACTGATAAAGACCGTCAGGAATTAAAAGAGAGTATTGAACTTATTAAAAGCTGTCTTTAATTAGACCAGGCAGCACAGGAGGTATAAAAGATGGTATTCGAGAGCCTTGCAGAAAAACTGCAGGATACCTTCGCCAAACTAAAGGGCAAAGGTAAATTAACAGAAAAAGATGTTAAATCTGCCCTGAAAGAGGTTAAGATGTCCCTGCTCGAAGCCGATGTTAATTATAAGGTTGTTAAGAAATTTGTTAGTAAGGTTGAAGAAAGAGCAATCGGTCAGGAAGTTATGGATAGCCTGACACCAGGCCAGCAGGTCATAAAAATTGTAAATGAAGAGCTGACAGATCTGATGGGTGGAGAGAGAAGTGAACTTATTTCAGCTGAAAGTCCGCCATCTACCTATATGCTGGTCGGACTCCAGGGATCAGGTAAGACTACTTCTACAGGTAAACTTGCCCGCCATTTTAAAGAAAAAGGCAAGAGCCCACTTTTAGTTGCAGCCGATGTTTACAGGCCAGCTGCGATCAAGCAGCTCCAGGTTTTAGGAGAGAGACTGGATGTTGATGTCTTCCAGATGGGAGATCAGAATGATCCAGTAGATATCGTTAAGGCCGGACTGGCCAAAGCTGAAAAAGAGAGTCTCGACCCGCTAATTATTGATACTGCAGGTCGTCTCCATATAGATGAAGAATTGATGCAGGAATTACAGGATATTCAGAAAGCGATTAATCCGACAGAGACCCTGCTGGTTGTTGATGCAATGACCGGTCAGGATGCAGTCAATGTCGCTGATAACTTCTCAGAAAAGCTTGATATATCAGGTATGATAATGACCAAGCTTGATGGTGATGCCCGTGGCGGTGCCGCCCTCTCAATTAGAGAAGTTACTGGTAAACCGATTAAATTTGCCGGTATGGGAGAGAAATTAGATCAACTAGAGCCGTTCCATCCAGATAGAATGGCCTCTAGAATTCTAGGGATGGGCGATGTTTTAGGCCTGATCGAGAAGGCTGAGAAATCTATTGATAAAGAAAAGGCCAGGGACTTAGAGAGAAAGCTCCGTGAGGATTCCTTCACCTTTGAAGATTTCCTTGAGCAGTTAGATCAGGTCAGAAATATGGGCCCGATCAGTGACCTGATGGGTATGATTCCAGGTGCTGGCAGCGCCAAACAGCTGAAGAATATGCAGCTAGATGATAGTGAGCTTGATAGAATAGAGGCTATTATCAGTTCTATGACTCCTGAAGAAAGACAGAATCCAAAGGTGATTAATGGCAGCCGGAGACGGCGGATTGCCGAAGGCAGCGGTACATCAATCCAGGAAGTTAACCGACTGCTTAAACAGTTTAAACAGACTAAAAAGATGATGAAACAGTTAAGTGGTAAAGGTGGCAAGAAGAAATCAGGTCTTAATCTGCCATTTATGTAATAAGACTGGCAGTTATAAAATAAATTGTAAGTATCATTTGAGAGGAGGTGCAAGTATGGCCTTAAAAATCAGATTAAAAAGAGTAGGTAAAAAGAGAAATGCCCATTTTAGATTGATAGTTTCTGAATCAAGTATGGCCCCGAGTGGTCGTTTTATTGAAGAAATTGGTATCTATAACCCAACTCCAGAGGAAGCTGAAGTTAGAATTGATGAAGAGAAAGCCCTGGAATGGTTAAAGAATGGTGCCCGTCCTTCTAATACAGTTCGCAGTCTATTTAAAGATAGCGGTATCTGGGCCGATTATATAGAAAGTAAAAAGTAAGCACTTATAAAGGAGGGCTACCTGTGAAAGAGATAGTTGAAACAATAGCTCGCTCAATCGTTGACCATCCTGAACAGGTCGAAGTTACCGAAGAAGTCGGCCAGAAAAGTATCAGAATCAAGCTTTCTGTTGCTGAAGAAGATATGGGCCAGGTTATCGGCAAACAGGGCCGGATAGCCAGGGCTATTAGAACTGTTGTTAAGGCAGCAGCAACTAAAGCTGGTAAAAAAGCGATTGTTGATATTAAATCATAAACGCCGGTTCAGGCAATTTAAATCAGGCGGTGAGCTATCGTGACAGATAAACTGGATATTAATGACGAAAACAACCTGATAGCAGTTGGACGAATAGTCCGTTATCAGGGCAATAAAGGCGAAGTCAGGGTCGTTCCACTTACAGATTATCCTGAACGCTTTTATGATTATGATAGATTGATCCTGGAAAGAGCTACAGGTAATGAGGAACTAAAAGTTGAAAAAGTCAGAGAGCATAAAGGCTTTATCGTCTTAAAACTTGAGACTATCGACGATATTGGAGCAGCAGATGCCATTAAAGACCATCTGATCAGCATTCCAATCACTGAACTGCCTCAATTACCTGAAGATAGCTTTTATGTATTTGAGTTAAAGGGACTTACAGTCCAGACAGATACTGGAGCCCGGCTTGGCAAGATAACAGCTGTCAGTACAGATACTGGTACCGATATACTCCAGGTTAAAGGAGAAGAAAGGGATTATCTGATTCCTGTGGCCAGAGAGATAATCGTCTCTATTGACCAGGAAGAAGGTCTTGTTACTATCAAGCCGATCCCTGGATTACTGGAACTTTAAAGCCAGGAGCTGAGAGAAATGTACTTCGACATCTTAACTTTATTTCCTGAAATTTTTCCAGGGCCTTTAGGCCGCAGTATAACTGGTCGGGCCATTGAGAATAGTCTTTTAGAGATCAATCCTGTTGATATCAGAGATTTTAGTCAGGATAAACATAATAGGGTAGATGATACCCCTTATGGCGGTGGTGCCGGAATGGTAATGCAGCCAGGACCAATTGAAAGGGCTCATAGTTCTGTGATTGAGAGCCGTCAGCAGGAATCGAAGACAATCTTCTTTTCACCTCAGGGCCAAAAACTTGACCAGCCAAAGGTTAAAGAACTGGCTGAGGAGCCAGGCTTAATCTTGCTCTGCGGCCATTATGAAGGGATAGATGAGAGAATCCGCCAGGAGATAATCGATGAAGAGATTTCGATTGGAGATTATGTTCTGACCGGTGGCGAATTACCGGCCATGGTCTTAATCGATGCAGTCTCCAGGATGCTGCCAGGTGTTGTTGGCACCAGGGAATCTGCTGAAGAGGATTCTTTTTATCACGGATTACTTGATTATCCCCATTATACCAGGCCCAGAGAATATAAAGGTAAGGAAGTTCCAGAGATTCTGTTAAGCGGCCATCATGCCAGGATAGACCGCTGGCGGAGAAAGCAGTCTATTAAGCGGACTCTGTTGCGCAGGCCGGATTTACTGGCAGAAAAAGACTTAACAGAAGAAGAAAAGGAATTATTAAGAGAAGTCAAAGCTGAAATCGAGGATGATATTAATAATGGCAGATGATAATGCAATCAATCAGACCCCGGCAGCAGATATTTATCTGGCGCTGGTCCATCATCCAGTTTATAATAAATTAGGTGAGGAGATTACTACCACGATTACAAACCTTGACCTCCATGACATTTCAAGGGCAGGCAGGACTTATGATGTCAGCCGTTATTTTGTAATTAATCATTTGAAGTCTCAGCAGGCTTTAGTCCATCGGATGCAGAAATACTGGACCGGCGGCAAAGGTGCTGAGTACAATTCGACCAGGCAGGAGGCATTTTCAGTCCTGGAGGTAGTTGATACCCTTGAAGATGCAGTAAAACAGATTGAGGATGATACTGGCAAAGAGCCAGTATTAGTTACAACCTCTGCTAAAAGCTATAAGGATATCGATCCAGTAAGCTTTAAAGAACTTCGGAGTCAGCTTATAGAAAGCGACCGGCCGTATCTAATAATTTTTGGTACAGGCTGGGGCTTAAGCCATAAAGTTTTAGACCAATGTGACCTACTGTTAGCTCCAGTAAATGGCAGAGGCGATTACAATCACCTTTCAGTCAGGAGCGCAGCATCGATAATATTAGATAGACTTCTGGCCAGCCCCTGGTGGGAATAAATTAAACCAGTCAGGCAGCCAGAGAGTTAGAACCCCAGAACGAAAGGAGGAAATAAGATGAATATCTTTCATAAAATAGATAGAGAAAACCGGAAAAAAGATATACCTGAATTTATTGCAGGCGATACTGTAAAGCTTAATGTAAGAGTTAAAGAGGGCGACAAAGTTAGAACACAGCCGTTTGTAGGCGTTGTTATCCGCCGTCAGGGCAGTGGCGCCAGAGAGACCTTCACAGTTAGAAAGGTTTCCCATGGTGTTGGTGTTGAAAGAACATTTCCTATTCATTCACCATCAATTGCTAATATTGAAGTTGTACGCCGCGGTGATGTCCGCAGAGCCAAGCTTTATTACCTGAGAGAAAGAATGGGTAAAAAGGCTAAAGTTAAAGAAAAAGCCCGGGCTCCAAAGCCTGAGTAAGACAGAGTCGGTTATAGTTTAGCCAGGCCGACAACATATTTTAATTCAACGAATTATCAGGGTGCAGGGCCGGCTGGCTCTCGCCCTTTTTTACATGGAGCATGACCAGGATTCATAATAAAGGAGATTGATATCATGTCAGACAAAGTAAACTGGTATCCTGGCCATATGGCCAAAGCTACCCGCCAGATCAAAGAAAAACTGAATTTAGTAGATGTTGTGATTGAGCTAAGGGATGCCAGGCTGCCCGAAAGCAGTGCCAATCCGCAGTTACAGGACCTGCTGGCAGACCAGGCAGTTATAACCCTTTTAACCAAGGCAGATTTAGCCGAGCAGTCGGTGACTGATCGCTGGCTGGATTATTTTGATGGCAATGCACTGGTCGTCTCACCTGAGACCGGTCAGGGGCTGAAAAACTTAAAAAATAAGCTTAATGAATATTATCAGGAGGTAAAGGCTGCCCGGCAGGATAAGGGTTTGCAGAGCCGGAAATTAAGGGCTATGGTTGTCGGTCTGCCGAATGTTGGTAAGTCGACTCTGATTAATAAGCTGGCCGGTGGCAGCAAAGCTAAAACCGGTAAAAGACCAGGAGTTACCAGAGGTCAGCAGTGGGTTAAGGTCAGCAGCGGAGTTGAGCTACTTGATACTCCAGGGCTGCTCTGGCCTGACATTAAAGATAAGGAACATGGCTATAAACTTGCCGTCTGTGGAATGATCCGGCCAGAGATTATAGATTATGAGCTTTTAGGCTGTAAGTTGATCGAGTATCTGATAGATTTGAATCCTGAGGCCCTAGAAGACCGCTATAACCTTGTTAAAATTGAAGGGCATAGCTATGATCTTCTAGCAGACTTAGGCCGAAATAGGGGCTGTCTGATGCCTGGTGGCAGGGTTGACCGGGAGCGGGCTGCCAGGATCCTGCTCCAGGAATTTCAGGATGGAACTCTAGGGCCGATAAGTCTAGAAGGGCCACCAGCAGACAATCCTGCTGAAAGCCCTGAGGAGGTATAAAATGACTGAATTTATTGCATCTGACTATACAATTAAAGAGCTAAGGGATTATGTAAATAAAAGGCTTGCTGAAATTGAGGCCGGCCATCAGGCCGAACAGCCTGGCGATATTTCAATTTTGGCTGAAGAAGTTGACCAGTTAATTGCAGCTCTAAAGGCTGATAACCGGAAAGGGGCCAACAAACTGGCTGAATCCCTGGAGAAGAAACAGCTGGCTGCAAGTATCGACCTTAAGGCCTGGGATAAGAGAAATGAGTTGACAGCCAGGCTGCATGAGCAGGGCTATCAGTATATCTGCGGCATTGACGAGGCTGGCAGGGGACCGCTGGCCGGCCCAGTTGCTGTTGGAGCTGTGATTTTACCGGTAGAAGCCTATATTGCTGGCCTTGATGATTCCAAGAAGCTTTCAGCCAATAAGAGGGAGAGCCTGACCTCTGAGATCAGGGAGAAGGCAGTTAGTTCGGCTGTGGCCTTAATCGATAATGAAACGATAGATGAGGTTAATATCGGCCAGGCTGTCAGGCTGGCTGCCAGGACTGCCATCAGTAAGCTGGATATAGAACCTGATTATCTACTCCTGGATGGCGGCCTAAGGCTTGATAGTGTTGATCTGCCCCAGCAGGCTGTCATAGATGGCGATGCAAAGGTCAATGCAATTGCTGCTGCCTCGGTACTGGCCAAAGTTACCAGGGATA
>SLSL01000127.1 GCA_007130465.1 Halanaerobiaceae bacterium
ATAATTGCATCATAACCAGTCTTTTTTAGTTCTGCACCCCAGAATCCTCCGGCATTTGAATCAAAGATGGTGCCAGTCTGTGGTGACCTGGAAATAACAGCCAGCCTGCCTGAAGATGGAATTACTGTGCCTGTAAGAGGTCCTGCTGCAAAGATAATTGGGTTATCTCCACTTAGTGGGTCGATTTCTGGTATTGCATAATCTAAAAAGAGCCTGACTCCCAGACCTCTGCCTCCCAGGAATTTAAAGTAATAATCTTCACTAAGGTTAATTTCTCTATATGATTTATCTTCTAATGTAATTTCCAGTATTTTACCGGTCCAACCATACATAATTATCTGCCACCAATCTTATAAAAAAATTAGTCATGTTCTGTGATTTCTCCCTGGAGCACTTTGATTCCATGGGGAATTATCCCGATAATTTCTTTTAAACACTGCGAGACAGCTTTGGGGCTGCCTGGTAAATTAACAATTAAAGTATATTTTCTGATTCCAGACCTGGCTCTTGATAGATAACTGAGTTCGGTAAATCTGGAAGTTCCTGAGCGCATTTTCTCTGCCAGGCCAGGCACTTCTTTCTCTATAGATTCCAGGGTCGCTTCCGGGGTATGATCCCTGGCAGCAAAACCTGTTCCTCCAGTTGTCAGGATCAGATCGGCCTGATTATTATCTGCCAGCTGATTGATTAGTTCTGTAATTTCAGCTTTTTCATCAGGAACTATCTGATAATCAACAACTTCCCAGTCCTCAGTTTCAACGATCTCTCTGATTTTTTGACCACTAATATCTTCTCTCTGACCTTTAGAGCCTTTATCACTGACTGTGATGATAGCAACTCTAATCATTTGATACCAGCTCGACTTTATAGGTATCTCCTGGCTTGATCTTACCACCTGTTAATACCTTAGCAAAAATCCCTTCTTTAGGCATGACACAATCGCCTACCTGCTGGGCAATTGCACAGCCGGTATGGCATTCTTTGCCTATCTGGGTTACCTCCATTTTAACGCCTCGCTGGAAGTTTATAATGTCGCCTGGATCAAGGCTGCCTATGTCTACTCCTCTTGTTGTTATATTTTCAGCAAAATCACCGTAACCGATTCTAATTTCCTGGTCCGTTGAATCTAACATTTTCTGGATGCTTTCCTCAGCCAGCAGACTAACCTGGCGGTGCCAGTCACCTGCATGGGCGTCTTCTAAAATCCCATGACCTTCTTCTAAATTTATTTCCAGGAGTGGCTTCTTTTTGGTACCCTTTTCAATGCTAGTTGAAACGGCAACTACCTGGCCCTTTAACTGCTCTGATGCTATAAATTCTCCTGAGCTGCCTCCTCTTTTTTCTAAGAGCCTTATCTCACCTATTTCCATAGTTCTATCGACTGCTTTAGACATGTCATAGATTGTTAGAGCTGCTGAACTAACGCCCTGCAGCGCTTCCATCTCTACTCCGGTCTGGCCAGAAGTTTTAACTTTACAGGTTATTTTAAT
The DNA here is from genome assembly GCA_007130465.1 of Halanaerobiaceae bacterium. Classification (GTDB taxonomy): domain Bacteria; phylum Bacillota; class Halanaerobiia; order Halanaerobiales; family Halarsenatibacteraceae; genus Halonatronomonas. The sequence goes on from SLSL01000127.1 coordinate 1,491, forward strand.
CCTGGCCGGTTCAATGATTTCAAAATCTATTTTAACTGATGAAATAAATAGAGGATGGCAGAGGGGTATTAAATCTGAAGTCTTTTTAGCTGCCATTATTCCTGCCAGCCTGGCTGTTTCCAGGACTGCCCCTTTTTCAATCTGGCCGGCTTTAATTAGAGCCAGGGTTTCCGGTTTCATCTGAATGATACCGACGGCGACTGCTTCTCTGGCTGTTGTTGGCTTGCTGCTTACATCGACCATATTAACCTGGTCTTCCTTATTTACATGGCTTAATTTATTTTTATCTGTCATTTTTAACCACCTATCTGTGACATATTTCTTCCGTAATTTTCTTCATTAGCAAAATCGTGTTGATCTGGCTTTAATGAACAGGCCTGGGCTAGGATTTCTTCTAATTTTTCTTCTGGTAATAGCTTTCCAAATTGATCATAGAGATTATATTCCTTATCCATGGCCAGACATGGCCTTAATTTGCCGTCAGAAGTCAATCTGAGCCGATTACAGCTGCTACAGAAGCTATGGCTTATCGGAGAGATAAAACCGACTGTAGCCTGTGTATCGTCAATCTGAAAGCAATTCGCTGGACCGCCACCTGATATTTCTGTAGGATTTAATTTAAAGCCTGCAGCTTTAATCTCTGTTTTGATCTCATCGATTGAGATATATTTATTATCACTGTCATGACTGCTGCCGTTTAAGGGCATAAATTCTATAAATCTAAAATTGTAATTATTGGCTTTGGTAAACTTGATAAAATCTGAAACTTCATTATCATTAAAACCTCTGATCAAGACTGTATTAAGCTTAATAGGATTAAGTCCGGCATTTCTGGCTGCTCTAAGTCCGGCTAAAACCTCTGGCAGGCCGTCTACCAGGCTGATCTCTTTAAATTTTTCTCTGTCCAGGGTATCGAGGCTGACATTTATTCTATTTAATCCTACTTTAGCCAGTTTGTCAGCATATTCAGGAAGTAGGTAACCATTTGTTGTTAGAGAGATATCTTCAAGATCTTCAATTTTATTGAGCTGGTAGATTAATTTATCAAGGCCCTTTCTGACTAATGGTTCTCCTCCTGTTAACCTGATCCGTTTTACACCTGCTCTAACAGCAATTTTGGCAAAGATTAAGATCTCCTCATAACGCATGATCTCATCATGGGATTTATAGCTGACTCCATCTGGAGGCATACAGTATTTGCATCTAAAATTGCAGCGATCAGTTACTGATATTCTTAAATAATCTACTTCTCGCTGGTAACTTGCATTGATTGCCATGGATTTACCTCCTTCGGGATGGGTC
>SLSL01000280.1 GCA_007130465.1 Halanaerobiaceae bacterium
CAAAATCTACCCGAACAGCAATAGCTTCAGCATATCCAAATAACATAGCAGCACCAAAAGCCCCAACAGGATGCCATTTACCAAAAATCATTGCAGCCAGGGCAATAAAACCTCTACCTGCCGACATCTCTCTTACAAAGGCACTACCATCGCCAATTGATAAATGTGCCCCAGCTAATCCAGCTAAAACACCACTGATTAAAACACAGATAAATCTCCAGCGATTAACATTAACACCTAAAGTATCTGCAGCACTGGGATGTTCACCAATCGATCTAATTCTCAAACCCCAGTGGGTTTTATACATTATAAACCAGACAATCGGAACTAAAATAACAGCCAGATATGTCATTGGATTATAACGTATTAATCCTAAAAACCTAAATGCAGGTAACCTGGTTACTCTTGGAGAAGTTCCAGCTACTCCAAAAAGAACCTGAAGCATAAAAACTGTAATTCCTGAAGCAAATATATTAATACCTGTACCAACAACTATCTGATCTGCCTTTAAGACAACACAGACAACTGCATGAATCAGAGCCAACATAGCTCCAGCAATCATTGCATATAAAACTCCAACCCAGGGATTGCCTGTAACAGCACTCCCATAGACAGCTGCAAAAGCTCCAACAAGGATCATACCTTCAAGAGCAATATTAATAACACCTGATCTTTCAGAAAAAAGTCCTCCTAATGCTGCAAAGATCAGCGGTGTAGCAAATCTAAAACTGGCTAACAATAAAGGAATAGATATCATCTGCATTAAAGTATCCATTATTCAGCCTCCTCTTTAGCTTTTCTTTTGACCATATATTTCTTAAAGATCTGGAGGCTTGCTACAAAGAATATAACAAGAGCCTGTATGATCATTACAATCTCAGATGGAACACCGGCAAACTGCATCTCTAATCCACCTTGAGCTAGAGATCCAAATAAAAGACCTCCTAAAATAACTCCTATAGGATGAGTCTGACCAATTAATGCTACAGCAATCCCCGTAAAACCATGACCAGCATCCATCCCGGCCATAAAACTTAAATGAGTACCTAGAGCCTCACCGACTCCAGCAAGACCGGCTAAAGCACCACTGATAAACATGGCAAGTACCATACCTTTACTTATACTAATTCCACCATATTCAGCACCATCTGGATTTAAACCAGTCGCTCTCATTTCATAACCTGCTGTAGTTTTAAATAGGAGATACCAGCAGAGAATAGCTGCAACAACTGCTAGCAAAAAGTTAATATGAAGTCTAATTCCAGGCTGGGCAAAGATATCAATAAAAGGAACTCTCCCCCAGAAAGGATGGTCTGGCATATCATTAAATCTAAGTAGGGCTGCAGTCTCCATAATTCTTGGAGTAGCCTGTCTCCCTGTCTCTCTAAAATAATTTATCCCATAATTAACAGTTAAAGAGATGGCAATATAATTCAACATAATTGTAACTATAACTTCATGAACACCTAATTTAGCCTTCATATATCCAGGTATACCACCCCAGATACCTCCAGCTAACATACCTCCAAGTACTGCAAAAGGTAAATGTATAAAACCAGGTAGACCTGTAAAATAAAAGCCGATAACAGCTGCTGTAAATCCACCCATTAATAACTGTCCTTCTGCACCAATGTTAAAAAGACCAGCTTTAAATGGAATGGCAACAGCAAGTCCAGTTAATATTAATGGTGTTGATCTCCATAAAGTATTCAAAATTGCTCTAAAGTTCCCAAAAGCTCCCTGATACAGAGCCGCATAAGCATCAATAGGAGATGCTTCAGTCAATAGTATAAAAAGCGACCCAACTATTAAGGCAATAATTATTGAAAAAACAGAAATACTTAAATTAACTGCAATCGCCTTCAGTTTATCCTGCATCAGTTCCACCTCCGGCCTTCACTTCAGAACCGGTCATTAATCTACCCAATTCTAGTTCATCTGTTTCACTAGCCTTTAATACATCCATTATCTCACCTTCATAAATTACTGCTATTCTATCGCTTAAAGATAAAACTTCACTTAATTCAGCAGATACTAATAATACCGCTGCTCCATTATCCCGTCTATCTATTATCTGTTTATGAATAAATTCAATAGAACCTACATCAACGCCACGGGTTGGCTGTGAAGCTATTAAAAACTCAGGATCTCTATTAAACTCTCTGGCAATAACTACCTTCTGTTGATTACCACCAGAAAGATTTTTAGCAAAAGCATCAGCTCCACTGGTTCTAACATCATATTTCTTTATCAAACTATTGGTATAATCGTTAATAGAATCATAATCCATAATACCCTTTTTAGAAAAGGGCTCAAGATCATGATAACCAAGTATCATATTTTCATTAAGGTCAAAATCAAGTATAAGACCTCTCTTTTGTCTGTCTTCAGGGATATGAGCAACCTTTTCTTCTTTAATGCTTTTAGCATTAAATTGAGTCACATCTTTACCTCTTAATCTAACCTCACCAGATTCAGTCTTCCGGAGGCCTGTAATTGCTTCAACTAATTCGGTCTGTCCATTACCTTCAACTCCAGCTATCCCTAAAATTTCTCCTTTATGAACATTTAAGGATATTCCATTTACAGCCTGAATCCCTCGATTATCTTTAACCTTGAGATCTTTGATACTAAAGACCTCATCACCAGGCTCTGCTTCAGTCTTCTCAACCTGCAATAAAACCTGACGTCCAACCATCAACTCAGCAACATCTGCTATAGTAACATCTTCAGTAATTACTGTATCAATACTTTTGCCGTCTCTTAAAACAGTAATACGATCAGAGACAGCTTTAACTTCTTTCAATTTATGTGTAATAAAAATTATTGTTTTCCCCTGCTCTTTAAGAGATCTAAAGATCTCAAAAAGTTCATCAATTTCCTGTGGTGTTAAAACTGCAGTCGGCTCATCAAAAATAAGTAAGTCAGCACCACGGAATAAAGTCTTAATAATTTCAACGCGCTGTTGCATACCAACCGAAATATCATGAATCTTAGCATTAGGATCAACTTTCAAACCATATCTTTTCGAAATCTCTTCAACATCTTTTCTTGCCTTTTTACGATCTAACATTAACCCTTTTCTCGGCTCAGAGCCTAAGACGATATTTTCAGTAACAGTTAAAGTTTCGACAAGCTTAAAATGTTGATGAACCATACCAATCCCTAAATCTATTGCATCCTGTGGTTCATCTAAATCAACTTTTTCACCTTCATAATAAATTTCTCCACCATCTTGATTATATAGTCCATACAAAATATTCATTAAAGTAGTCTTCCCGGCACCATTCTCTCCAACTAATGCATGAATCTCACCTTTTTTTATCGAAAAGTTAACATTATCATTAGCCTTCACACCAGGAAATATTTTAGTAATATTCTGCATATCAAGTAAGTAATTATTTTCCCTAGACATTATATTTCCTCCCTGGGAGTATAAAATAAAACTATCTTAATTTAATCAGGACCCCGCCTAATGCAGGCAGAGCCCTGTAAATAATTTATAATTATAATCTAATTATTATTAGATTAATTTACTCAGGTCTACCAGTCTCTCCCCAGTTTTCCACTTCTATTTCTCCATCAATTATCATCTGTTCAATCTCTTGAATACGCTCAGTATGAGGAGCTGTTATATTTTCTTTCATCTCTCTTATCATTTCTAACTGTTCTTCTGTTATAATTCCCTGATCAACAGCATCTGTTTCCTCAACATCTAACTCATCTAAGCTAGTTATGCCAACACCGTCATCAGCAAGACTGTAAAACAAGTTCTCTCCGCCTTCATAGGTGCCATCTACAACAGATTCTACAACATCAAAAACAGTATTATCTACACGCTTAAGCATACTTGCAATAATTCTTCCTGGAGCGACATGGTTCTGGTTAGCATCTACACCAATAGCATAAATTTCTTCTTCTTCAGCTGCTTCAAAGACACCAGTACCAGTACCACCGGCAGCATGATAAATTACATCTGCGCCATCATCGGCCATACCAAGTGCTATCTCGCGACCTCTAGCTGGATCACCAAAATCATCAGCATATCTACGGAGAATTTCTATATCTTCATCAATATATTTAGCTCCCTGATAATATCCACCCTCAAAACGGTGAATTAATGCAAAGTCAACTCCACCTACATAACCGATAGTTCCTGTTTCTGAAACTAAGGCTGCCAATGCACCAGCTAAGAATGAACCTTCATGCTCAGCAAAGTTTAAAGTTACTACATTATCAAGAATATCTTCAAAGAAATGATCTACATGAGCAAATCTAATGTGTGGATAATCCGCAGCAACTATTTCAAGACTATCTGCCATCTGGAATCCAACACCAATTACTAAATCATAATTCATTTCTGCAAAACGACGTAAAGCAGTTTCGTCTTCAGCAGTATCAGCTGGCTCGATATAATCAAAATCAATGCCTAACTCATCTTCTGCTCTTACCAGGCCACGATAGGCTGAATCATTAAATGAAAGGTCACCAAGACCACCAGTTGATAGGACAATACCTACTCTAACATCAGAACCATGGTCATCAGCTTCAGCAACCTGGCCGAAACCAGCAAATGCTGCTACCATTATAAAACTAAATACTACTGCAATACTAATTAATTTTTTGCTCAAAATAAAAACCCCCTTATAATTTTAAATTCATTAATCTATTCCATTATTAATATATCATTTTTTACAACATCTTGCAACTTAAAAGGTTAGCCAGATTTAAAAATTTATGTTATAATTAATTTGATTTAAACAAGATAAAGGAGGCCTAATCAACTATATGTATCATAAACACCAATCAGAAGATGATTATCTACTTATATTAGGTAGAAGATGCACCGGCTTAGCAATAATTGGTTTTATAATCGGTATAATAATTTCATTACTGCATAACTTTAATATTCCTGGAACAATATTTTTCTCATTGTTCACTGGTTATATAACTGGAACTGCATTCTGGGGAGTATATAAATTAAACCGCTGGTTTTATAGATACCGCTCAAAGATGCCAGATCCAATCTGGCAGATAACACGGGTTCCTGTCTGGGCAGCCGGTATTCTTATAGGAATTATTTTTTATGGAGCCTTTCAGCAATTCATCCTGCTTTTAGCCCTGGATGATGGCTCAGGCAAACCAACTGTAATCCAGTCAATTATTATACTAACACCGTATATCGGCCCTAAATACGCTGATAAGATTAATTATAGTCCCCGTGGGAAAAGAAGACATTAATTTTTATATCGTAAATTTAGCAGAGCCGAAAAGGCTCTGCTTTTTTGATGATTTTTATTTATATTATACTTTATAAAATTTTAAGCCAGATTTCCTCCAGATTTCCTCCGGGATTGCTCCGGGATTGCTCCGGGATTGCTCCGGGACAAGTCCTAACCTGCTTCTAGCTTATTTCAGTTCTATTCTAGTATATATTAAACCCACTACTTAACATTAAACCTAAATCTAATATAATTCAAAGGATTATATGAATTTACAGTAAGCCTTTGACCTGGTTCCAGAAAGTCTTGCAGAGTAAAAACTTCTCCAGCAACAATTAACTCCTGTCCCTCAGTTCTTGATACCCTGATCACTAATTCCTCAATCTTAATATTCTGGCCTTCCTGAACAAATTTACCATTCTCCCTCTTAAAATCTCCACCATCAAGTGGAAGACCTGCCCCATATGATTCAAATACAGTCTTATTAAGTATAAAATTATTATTTTCAACTGTAAAATATTCAGATACAGGTGTTCTGGCAACAGAATGAATATATCTAAGCTCAACTTCTGCCCTTTCTAGAAATACTGGCTTAACTTGCATAACACCATCATCACTGTAAAAGACAATCAAAACCACTATATTATTAAGCAAGACAATTAAAATTATCAGAATAACCAGGCCAAAAAATAATTTCTTCATTTTTACTCAACTAACTTTCCACCTAAAAATAAAGGCATTAAAGGTAAATCAGCAGCTTTTCTCTGAGTTATATAAATCACTAAAATACCAGCAAGACCTATTAAATCAAGTTGAATATCTGGAACAGTAGAAAGTATTGCAAACCCTAATAGACCAATTCTTTCCCACCATCTAGTTTTAGTAAAGAAATAATTCTGAATTCCAGCTGACCAGGCATACATACCAATAACAGCTGTGACAACGATCCAAATTAATTTATACCAGGTGACATCAATCATCAACATCATTGGAGAATAAACAAATATAAATGGCAAAATAAATGCCGCCAGATCAAACTTAAAACCTAATAATCCTGTTTTAACAGGATCAGAACCTGCCACCGCTGCAGCAGCATAAGCAGCCAGACCAACAGGGGGCGTATCATCAGCTAAAACCCCAAAATACAATATAAATAGATGGGCTGCAATTATTGGTATTCCCAGCCTGGTTAATGCAGGAGCCGTTAAAGTCGCAACAATAATATACTTAGCTGTAGTAGGCAAACCGAGACCTAATAATAGAGAAGCAAACATAGTTAAAAGTAGAGTTAAAAACATATTTCCTCTTGATAAAGTTAAAATTAAACTGGTCATCCGCAAACCTAAACCGCTTAATGTTACTACACCAATTATAATTCCAGCACAGGCACAGGCCATGGCAATTCCAATCATATTTTTTGCCCCTGCTTCAAAGGCACCTATTAACTCTTTTAAAAAGCTGACTCCTAGCTCTTTAAAAGAATAAATCCCATTTTTACTCTCTTTTGTAGGATCAATCGGTAACATTTCAGGAGTAATTTCCTCTCTGACTGCCCCGGTTTTTTTACACCAGATCATAATGACTAATTTTGCTGCCAGACTCACTATTATTGCAAATACAATAGCCCAATAGGCAGAACCTAAAGCAGTCATTCTTCTTATTACTAAAAGATAAACCAAACCTATTATAGGAATAACAAAATAAATCCCTTTTATTAAAGTAGGTAAAAAAGGTGATAATTCTTCTTTAGGCATACCTTTTAAACCTGTTTTTGCTGCCTGAAGATGCACTATGCCAAAAATCGCAACATAACTTAAGACAGCTGGAATAAAGGCCGCTCGAATAATTTCTACATATGGTAAACCAGTAAACTCAATCATTATAAAGGCAGCTGCCCCCATAATTGGTGGCAAAAACTGTCCATTAGTAGAAGCTGCTACTTCAACCCCACCTGCAACCTCAGGGGAAAAACCCATTTTTTTCATTATAGGAATTGTAAAAGAACCGGTAGTCACAGTATTAGCAATTGAGCTACCTGAAATCATTCCCATTAGTCCACTTGTAACAACAGCAGCCTTTGCCGGCCCACCTTTTTGATGTCCTAAGCCAGAAAACACCACTTTAATTAAGTACTCACCAATTCCGCTCTGTTCTAAAACCGAACCAAATAAAACAAACATAAAAACAAATGTAGCTGAAACACCAATAGGTATCCCAAAAATACCTTCAGTAGTTAAATATAAATGAGATATAATCCTTCTCAAAGAAAATCCTCTATGTGCTAATATACCAGGCATATGTGGACCAAAATATGCATATACCAAAAAAATAGAAGCAATAATAGGTAAAGCAATACCTATAGAACGTCTGGTTGCCTCTAAAACAAGTAAAATCGCAATAGCCCCCATTATTAAATCAAACTGTTCAGGTCTACCTGCTCTAAAAGCCAATTCATAATGATTAAAAAAAATATATAAACAGACAACAGTTCCTGCTGCCGCCATTAAAATATCAAACCAGGGCACCCTATCTCTATCTGATTTCTTTAATGGATACATAACAAATGCAAGTACCATTAATAAAGCTAAATGAACTGACCTCTGCTCAAAAGAAATTAATAAACCAAAACCACTGGTGTAAAAGTGGAAAATTGAAACTGCTATTGCAATAAAGGCTGCAAATTTTGCCCAAAAGCCTCTAAGATTTCTCATCGAAGCTAATTCTTTCTCAATATCTTCAGGGTTTTTTGCATTTTCATTTTTTGCCTGCTCATCAATCATCTAATCCCTCCTCACATTCCAAAAGAAAAACATGAGGGTAAGTGTAATTACCCCCATGTATATTAATTTAATTTATTCTTGCTAATTAATATCCCAAAGCATCCAGTAATTGACTAAAATGTTCCTCAAAATATCTTCTGGCACCTGGATGCATCTCAATCGGCATTCCACTTAAAGCAGTAACATGGCCAACATCTCCACCACGGGCATGGATCTCAGATAGTCTATCTAAATTATCAAATATCGCCGCAGTTGCATTATAAACCATATCTTCATCCGCTGCCTGATTGGCAATAATCATAGCTAAAACAGTTACAGTTGTAATATCTTCATCTATATCACTATAAGTTCCTCCAGGAATATTAATTGAAGTATAGAAAGGATAATTTTCCTGTAATTCTGCAATAATATCCTCTTCAATTTCTAATACCTTGGCATCATTAGTTGCAGATAAATCCATAATTGCTGATGTAGGAATACCAGCAGTAATAAAGGCTGCATCAACATGGCCATCCCTTAATTGGTCAACAGCTTCAGCAAATGACAGATAATCTATAGTCATATCATCATAGGTTAAACCATGGGCTTCAATTATCTGACGGGCATTAGCCTCAGTACCACTACCTGGAGCACCTACAGCAATTCTCTTGCCTTCAAAATCATAAACTGAATCAATATCATTACCCTCTAAAGTTACAATTTGGATAATCTCAGGATATAATAAAGCAACTCCTCTTAAATCATCTAATGGATCACCGTCAAACATTTCTATTCCGTTTTTAGCATAATGACTAATATCATTTTGAACCAATGCAAACTCTACTTCCTGATCCTGGATAAGTCTAACATTCTCCACAGAAGCTCCACTTACTTCAGCAGTTGCATTAACATCATCAACAAATTCATTAATTAATTCTGCCATGCCACCACCTAATGGATAATAGGTTCCTGCAGTCCCCCCGGTTGCTATCGAGATATACTCCTGTGCAGCTACCGGACCACTAAAAATTAGAGCAAACGCCAGAACAACAAATAACAACATCTTAAACTCTCTTCTCATAAAACCACTCCTCCTCATGTTATTATGTTTATCCAACTACTGTTAATATTATAACAAACTTTAACAATTTAATCAACAAAAACTTATAATGTCTTTTTATATTTCTCCTACTAAAACAAAAAAGTAGCCCAACCGACATTAAATATCGGCAAGACTACTTAATAAATATATTTGAATTATTAATTTATCTTAAATGAGCTTTCCCTTTATAAACTAATCCTCTAATCCCATCTAAAGTAACTTCTTCTCCATCTTCTAATAAATTTATATCCTCACCTACACCTACAACAACAGGCATTCCAAAATTAAGACCAACAATTGCAGGGTGAGAAGTCAATCCACCTTTAGAAGTTATTACAGCTGCCGCTTTTTCCATGGCAGGAATAAATTCTTTATCAGTTATATCAGTTACTAATATATCGCCTTCTTCTATTTTTTCATCGGCTTCTTTAGCTGTATTAGCAAAAACAATCTTACCAGTCACTATTCCTCTACCAACTCCAATACCCTCAATTAATGGCTTGCCAATTACCTCAACTTTTATTAAATTAGTCGTTCCAGGCATCCCAGTCGGAGCCCCAGCAGTTATTGTAATTAAATCTCCAAGTTTTATTAAACCATGTTCTAAAGCTACATCAATTGCAGTATCAATCATCTCATCAGTAGAACTTTTAAACTCACTGATTAATGGGTAAACTCCCCAGCTTAAAGTCAAGAAATGCTGAACTTTTTTACTAGGTGTAGCTGCAATTATCTTAATAAAAGGCCTGAATTTCGAAACAACTCTAGCAGTCAGTCCAGAACCTGTTGCAGTTAATAATGCATCTGCATCTAGATTTATAGCAGTCTCACAGGCAGCAAAACTGATTGATTCTGTAGTCGACTTACTGCCAGGTTTCCTCTTTGACATTTTTTCTTTAAAGGCAGCAGAATTCTCCATCTCCACTGCAATTCTGGCCATAGTCTCAACTGACTGTACAGGATATTTCCCGGCAGCCGATTCGCCAGAAAGCATAATTGCATCGGTTCCATCAACAATTGCATTAGCAACATCAGAAGCTTCTGCTCTGGTCGGCCTCGGATTTCTTATCATAGAATCAAGCATCTGAGTGGCTGTAATAACAGGAATAGCAGCCTCATTACATTTCTCGATTATAACTTTCTGAATAACCGGGACTTTCTCTGTTGGAATTTCAACTCCCAGGTCACCACGAGCAACCATAATCCCATCAGAAACTTCTATAATCTCATCGATATTCTCAACGCCTTCTTCATTCTCAATCTTTGGAACAATATTGATATCCTCTGCTCCATTTTCCTCTAATAATCTTCTTATCTCTAAAACATCAGCTGCCTTCCTGACAAAAGAAGCAGCAATAAAATGTACTTCCTCTTCAATCCCTAGTAAAATATCTTTCCGGTCCTTATCAGTTAAAGCAGGAAGTTGAACTTTAACTCCAGGAAGATTAACCCCTTTCCTTGAGCCTAATTCACCACCATTGATTATTTCACAGTAAATATCATTCCCCTCTATTTGCTTAACATTTAACTCAATCAGACCATCATCAATTAGAATTACACTGCCTTCATTGAGATCCTCGTTTAATTTTTTATAAGTAACACTTACTCGATCCCTATCGCCTTCAATCTCATCAGTTGTTAAAATTATCTCTTCTCCTGTTGTAAGCTTAACTTTATCATCTTTTAGAACCCCGGTTCTTATCTCAGGGCCCTTTGTATCAAGCATAATCCCAATAGGTTTTCCAAAATCTTTCTCAACTTCTTTAACCAAATCCATCCTGGCTTTCTGTTCTGCATGGTCACCATGTGAAAAGTTAAACCTGGCAACATTCATACCTGCTTCAGCCATCTTCATTATAGTCTCTTTATCATTACTGGAAGGTCCAAGTGTACAAACAATTTTAGTTTTTCTCATTTTAAATCC
>SLSL01000060.1 GCA_007130465.1 Halanaerobiaceae bacterium
AATACAAATACATCACAAAAAAAATTATTGCTAAACTTCAAAATTAAAATATCCCCTTCTATGACCTAAAGTCACAGAGGGGATACTGTATAATCTTATTCCCAGCGCCAGAATTTCATAGTTACAATAGAGGTAATAACTAACCAGCCAACAAGAAAACTTAAATTGACTGCCATAGTATGATCCCCTGGAAAACCAACTATCACCTGCCTGAAGCCATCAGCCAGATAAGTCAGTGGAATAACTCTAACCACCGGTTGAATGATATCAGGGAGCATATCTACAGGAAAAAAGATCCCTGCGAGAAACATCATTGATATCTGTGCCACCTGGGCAATTCCAGATCCACTTTCAATACTGGTTGCAAAAGTAATCAACATATAACCGAGACTCACAAATACCATCGCACCAATTAAGACAAAGAAATAAACAAGATATAGCGGATTTGTAACCTCAATGCCAAACCCAAAAATACCAATTGTCAAAATTATTGAAGCCTGAGCAAAACCTATCAATATCTTCAGTAAAATCTCACTGCTTAAAAGTGCCATTTTTGAAAGCGGAGTTACACTTAAACTTCTTATAACCTTATTCTCCCTCAAACTAAGAAAATTCATCGCCCCAAATAACCCAAGTTGCATCAAAGCCATCGCCATAATTCCAGGAAAAACAAACTCAAAATCAGAAAAAGCCTCACCACCCTGGCCACCACCAGTAAAGAGCAAACCAAAAAGCCCTATAAAGACAACAGGGAAAGCAAGTAACCAGAATAAACCTGCCCTATCCCGAATAAACTCTTTAAAATTAGCAATAAACATTCTTTTAAATCCTTTCATTTTATCTAATCTCCCTTCCAGTTAATTTAAGGAATAGTTCTTCAGTATTATCAACTAAATATTCATCTAAAAGATTATCAGGGCTTCCCTCAGCAATCACCCTGCCATTATCAATTATCAACAACTGGTCACATAATTTTTCAGCTTCATCCATATAATGAGTTGTTAGAAATATTGTCTTACCTCTATTTTTCAATATATTTATCGCATCCCAGAGCTTTCTCCTGGATTGAGGGTCCAGCCCAGTAGTTGGTTCATCTAAAAATATAATTTCACCATCTCCAATTATAGCCAGCGCCACTGCCAGTCGGTGCCGCTGACCACCAGAAAGATTTTCTGTCCTCTCATTCAACTTATCTTCCAAACCTACCATATCAATTACCTCAGTTACTGATAAAGGTTCATTATAAAAGCTCCCAAAAAGTTCAGCCATCTCTTTGACTGTTAACTTTTCATACAATGCCGGCGACTGCAACTGAACTCCAAGCTTTTCTTTCAATATATTGCTATCCCTATCAATATCCAGACCTAGAATATCAACTTCCCCCTGATCTCTCTTCTGCAAACCTGTCAAAATCTCAATAGTAGTACTCTTTCCTGCTCCATTTGGACCTAACATACCAAATACAGTCCCGGTTTCAACTTTAAAACTAACTCCATCAACAGCCTTTAAATTCCCAAAGGACTTTTTTAAATTTTCTACTTCCATGCAATACTTTTTCATTCTTAATTCCTCCTGTTTTTATTTTACAGTTCAATCTCCATAAACCCCGTTTACTGATTAATTACATCATACCAATTTACATAAAAAAATAGGTCACCCATATTAAGTATTATAGGTCACCTATAAGTCGTATCTTTTAAATTTAATTTTCTAGTTAATAATAATTAGTAAATTAGGTTGTCTCAAAAACTGCCTTAATCCTGGTTCCAGCGCCTGGCTCCGAAAAGACTTCAAGACAGCCATTATTCTGCAAAGCTCGACTTTTCATATTATCAATACCATTGAAACTGACGTTTTGACAATCAAAACCCTGGCCATTATCCTCTATCTCAAGCACGACAGTGCTTCTGGTTCCCGCACCACCAGATAACTGTTTTTCTTTCTGATTTTGTTGCTGGTCTTCTTTTAAAATAACTCTGACCTTATCAGCCAGGCTATGTTTTTGAATATTAGCCAGCCCCTCCTGCACAATTCTATAAATTGCCAGTTCCTGTCCTGGATAAAGCTGATCAATCTTTTCTATCTCGATTTCCATTTCAATCTCCTGCCGCCTGGCAAATAACTGACAGTGAGCCTCAATAGTCTGCTGAAGCCCCTTTTCCTCAAGCACCGAAGGCTTTAACTCCTTAATCATATCCTGAAGTTCTTTTGAGGTGGCTGCTGCTGTTTCTTCAAGATGGTCTATTATAGATAAAATCTCTCTATTCTCAATCTCAGTTATCTTAATAATCCTATTCCTTAAGGTATTTATACTATAATTAATCCCATTTAAGCCCTGAGCTATAGAATCATGAAGTTCCCTGGCCATTCTATTTCGCTCCTGAGTTACAATAAGCTTCTTAGAAGTCTCCTCTAGCAAATTCTCCTGATGATTTATCTCTTCAAGATATTTATTCTTTAGTTCAAGAGCCATAACTTCCTGCTTCATTCTCCAGATCTTATTCTCAACAAAAGTCATGATACCTGCAACCAAAAATCCTGCCAGGCCAACAAAAATAAATAACCGCTCAGGCCTATATTCAAAAATCTCATAATTTAAAAAGAAAAAACCAGCTGCTAAACCAACAATAATCATTGCTGAAACCATCACCAGCAATTGTCTTATCATAGGATTTTTAATGCCAGCTTTTTGCAATCGCTCATCTACTAAAGCACCCACAATTGTAACCAGTGCAGAAATTGCAATACTGATCATTGTAAAGGCAACCAAATGAACAAACCCAAAT